>DATCFW010000120.1:0-7290 GCA_036509295.1 Solirubrobacteraceae bacterium
GGACGGGTGTTCACATCGACCAGTCCGGTCTGGATCTTCCTGGCCCTGGTGGTGATCGTGGCCGTGTTCTCGGTGATGAAGCCGCATCAGTTCCTGTCGAGCTTCGACATCAAGACGATCTTCATCGACGCCGCCGTCGCACTGATGCTGTCGGTGGGGATGACGTTCGTGATCATCACCGCCGGCATCGATCTGTCAGTCGGCTCGGTGCTGGTGTTCTCCGGCGTGCTCGCCGCCAAGGCGATGATCGCGGCCGGCGGAGGCGCGGCCAGCGCGTCGACGGCGGGGTGGGGCGCCATCGCCCTGGGGCTGCTGGTCGGCCTGGCCGCGGGACTCGGGTGGGGTGCCATCAACGGCGGGCTGATCGCGTTTCTGGGAATTCCACCTCTGATCGTCACCCTGGGCACATTCGGCATGGCGCTGGGGCTGGCCGACGTGATCACCGGGGGGGTCGACGTCTCCGGCATCCCCGCGCATCTGGGCTCGACGATCGGCAGCGGCTCGCTCGGGCCCATCCCCTGGCTCGTCGTGATCGCCGCGATGGTGACGATCGCCTGCGGTCTGGTGCTCCACCTCACGCGGTTCGGCCGGTACACCTACGCAATCGGCTCCAACGCCGAAGCCGCTCGCCGGGCCGGGGTCAACGTCCGCTGGCATCTGATCAAGGTGTATTCCCTGGCGGGCCTGCTGTCCGGACTCGGGGGCATCCTCAGCCTCGCCTACTTCACGACGACCACGATCTCCGGTCACACCACCGACAACCTGACGGCGATCTCGGCGGTGGTCATCGGGGGCACCAGCCTATTCGGCGGCAGCGGGACGATGTTCGGCACCGTCGTCGGTGTGTTCATCCCGGTCGTGCTGGCCAGCGGCCTGGTGATCGTGGGAGTTCAGTCGTTCTGGCAGCAGGTGGTGATCGGGGCGATCCTGGTGATCGCCGTGTACTTCGATCAGCTCCGGCGGCAATCGAGATCCCGTCGATGATCACGTCAAGGCGCCGCCTCACGGGGCGGCCGAGGAGGAGGTTGATGATGCAGCGAAGGATTCCCACGCTCGGAGTGGGGCTGGTGACGGCCGCGGCGATCGCGCTGGCCGGATGCGGGTCCAGCTCCAGCTCGAGTTCCACCACCAGCAGTTCCGCTCCCGCCGCCGGGTCGAGCTCCAGCTCCAGCGCCGCGAGCAGCTCGGGTTCGCCGAGCAAGTCACTGGCACTCATCCAGGGCACGAAGGCCGACAACTTCTATGTGACGATGGGCTGCGGCGCCAAGGCCGAGGCGGCCAAACTCGGGTACTCGATGAGCGTCCAGGGACCGGCCGACTTCGCCGCGCCCGAGCAGATCCCGATCGTCAGCGCGGTCACCGCCCAACACCCGGGGGCGGTACTGATCGCCCCCACCGACACCCACGCGCTCGTCGCCCCGATGCAGTCGATGAAGAGCGCCGGCATCAAGGTCATCCAGGTCGACACCACGGTGAGCGACACATCGATCGCCGCCGCGTCGATCTCTTCCAACAACATCGAGGGCGGCGCCAAGGCGGCCGACGCGCTGGCCAAGCTGATCGGCGCAAAGGGCTCCGTCGTGGTCATGAACGAGCAGCCCGGCGTCTCGACCACCGAGCAGCGCATCCAGGGCTTCCTGGCGGAGATCAAGAAGTACCCCAACATCAAGCCGCTGGCGACCCAGTACGTCGGTGACAACCCCGCCAAGGCCGCCCAGGCGATCACCGCGCTGTACGCCGCCCATCAGGACCTCGCGGGGGTGTTCGCCACCAACGTCCTCGTCGCCCAGGGAGTCGACACCGGACTGAAGACCGCGGGCGTGGCCGGCAAGGTGAAGATCGTCGGTTACGACGCCGATCCGACCCAGGTGTCGGACCTCAAGAGCGGGATCGTCGAGGCGTTGGTGGCCCAGGAGCCCTATCAGGAGGGTGTCGACGGCGTTCAGCAGGCGGTCAACGCATTGACCGGCAAGCCGACCAAGTCGATCCTCACCGGGCTGGCCGTGCTGACCAAGGCCAACCTCGGCCAGATGAGCTCGTTCATATACAAGAGCAGCTGCTGACCGCAACCAGACAGCCCCCAACCGGCATGGGCGACCGGCCCCGCCCGCGACCCGCCCCGGCTACCAGGCCTCGCCGTAGCGGTCGCCGAAGGCGAACTCCGCCACCGGCGCGCGGCGCAGCTGGGCGGGCCACGGGTCGGCGCGGTGGCCGACGGCGATGTGGCCGGCCACCGCCACCCCGGCGGGGATCGCCAGCAGCTCGCGCAGCTCCGGCTCGGCCGGGACGAGCAGCGTGGTGAACGCGGCGCCGAGGCCCTCGTGGCGTAAGCCGAGCAGGACGTTGTGCACGAACGGGTAGATCGAGGCGCCGCCGACGATGCTCGGGCGGTCCAGCTCGGCGTCGGTGATGGCCAGCGCCTCCAGGTCGACGCAGATGACGAGGTGGACGGGGACCTGATCGAACGTGCGGGCGTACTCGTCCGCGCCGCGGAGCATCCGCAGGCGCCCCGCCGGCAGGCCGCTCGCTTCACCGGCGTCGAGTGCGGCCCGGCCGCCGGTCCTCACCATGTAGGCGTCCCAGGGCTCCCGGTAGAGCTCACGCAGGCGGCGGCGGATGGCGGCGTCGGTGACGACGATCACCCGCCACCCCTGGCGGTTGCCGCCACTGGGGGCAAAGCGGGCGTTGTCGAGCACCCGGTCCAGGATCTCGCGCCCGACCGGCTCGTCGGTGAACACGCGCGTCGACGGCGCGCACCGCATGATCTCGTAGAGCTCGTCGCCCACGGTCAGGAGACCGGCGAACCCGCCCGGTCCGCGACCAGCAGCTCGGCGATCTGCACCGCATTGGTGGCCGCGCCCTTGCGCAGGTTGTCCGACACGACCCACATCGAGAATGCGCGCGGATGGGACTCGTCGCGTCGGATGCGCCCGACGAACACCTCGTCGCGGCCGGCCGCCCGCAGCGGCGACGGGACGTGCTCGAGGATGATGCCCGGGGCGTCGCCGAGCAGCTCGCGCACACGGTCAGCGGTGACCGGCTCCTGCGTCTGGACATTGACCGCCTCGGAGTGCCCGACACGCACCGGCACGCGGACGCAGGTGACGGCGATCGCGATCGACTCGTCCTCGAGGATCTTGCGCGTCTCGAACATCAGCTTGCGCTCTTCGTCGGTGTGGTCGTCACCCTCGGCGAAGTTGCCGGCGGCGCCGATGACGTTGAAGGCGATGTGATCCGGATACAGCACGGGATCGGGCATCGCCTCGCCGCGCAGGTCGGCGCCGGCCTGGGCGTCGAGCTCGTCGATCGCCTTGCGCCCGGTGCCGCTCACCGACTGATAGGTGGAGACGATCAGCCGCTCGATCCGGACGGCGCGATGGATCGGGGCCAGCGCCACCATCAGCTGCATCGTCGAACAGTTGGGATTGGCGATCAGGCCGCGGTGATGTTGCAGCGCGTGCGGATTGACCTCCGAGACGACCAGCGGGACCGACGGGTCGTGCCGGAACGCCGACGAGTTGTCGATCACCACGGCACCGGCAGCGACAAATCGATGGGCCCATGCGCGAGACGTCCCGGCGCCGGCCGAGAACAGGGCGATGTGAAAGCCGGACAGGTCGGCGTTGTCGTCGAGCAGCTGGACGGTGCGGCCGTCGATCTGCGCGCCGGCCGACCGCGCGGAGGCGAACAGAACGATCTCATCGGCGGGGAAGGCGCGCTCGTTTAGCAGCTCGAGCATCACGCGCCCGACGGCGCCGGTGGCTCCGACGACGGCCACGCGCTTGCCGGCCGCTCGGCATCCGGCCTCGCCGGTAAGGCCGGCGCGCGTGTCGTCCGGCTGAGTCATCGGGGACCCTGCTCGACCTCGATGGCGTTGGCGCCAAGCTCGAAGGCGCCGTGCAGGGCACGGACCGCCTGCGGCACGTGATCCTGGCGGATGATGCAGGAGATCTTGATCGGGGAGGTGGAGATCATCTCGATGTTGATGTTCTCGAAGGCGAGCGTCTGGAACACCTTGGCGGCGACCCCGGGATGCGAACGCATCCCGGCGCCGACGATCGAGACCTTGCCGATGTTGCGATCGGTGTCCACGCGCGTCACCCCCAGGTCGGCCTGCACCGGCGCCAGGGCGGCCTCGGCGGCGCGCAGATCCTCGGTGCCGATGGTGAACGACACCTCGGCGTCGCGACCCTCGGTGAGCGGCTCGTTCTGGATGATCGTGTCGACGTTGCAGTTGGCCTGCGCCAGCGCCATGAAGATCGCCGCTGCCGCCCCGGGGCGATTGGGCACGCCGACGAGCGTGATCCGCGCCTCGTCGGTCGAGTGGGTGACGGCGGTGATGAGCGGGTGTTCCATGGTCTGGTCTTCTCCCAGGACAAAGGTACCGGGGCCGGGATCGAAGCTGGAGCGGCAGTGGATGCGGACGCCATGGGTCCGCGCGTACTCCACCGCACGCAGCTGGAGCACCCCGGCGCCGGAGGCCGACATCTCGAGCATCTCCTCAAAGCTCACCTGGGTGAGCTTGCGCGCATCGGGCACGATCCGCGGGTCGGCGCTGAACACGCCGGCCACGTCGGTGTAGATCTCACACACCGCGGCGCCGATCGCCGCCGCCACCGCCACCGCGGTGGTGTCCGAGCCGCCGCGGCCGAGCGTGGTGACATCGCGGCTGGTCGACACGCCCTGGAAGCCGGCGACGAGCACGATCCGGTCCTCGTCGAGCGCCTGGCGGATGCGGTCAGCGCGGACGTCGAGGATGCGCGCCTTGGTATGCGAGGTGTCGGTGACGATCCCCGCTTGGGAGCCGGTGAGCGAGATGGCGCGGTGGCCGAGATCGTTGATCGCCATCGCGCACAGCGCGCATGAGATCCGCTCCCCGGTCGAGAGCAGCATGTCCATCTCCCGCCGGTCGGGATCGGGCGAGACCTCCTCGGCCATCGCGATCAGCTCGTCGGTCGTCTTGCCGCGCGCCGACAGGACGGCGACGACGCGCTTGCCCGACTCGCGCTGGCTCACGATGCGCCGCGCCGCGCGCTGGATGCGCTCGGCGTCGGCGACCGACGTGCCGCCGAACTTCATGACAACGGTCTCGGGGGTGCTCACAGCCACGGCTCGGGGAAGGGTACGGGGCGCGTGTCGACGAATCGCGACACTGACTAGACGGCCTGGCGGCCGGAGAACGCACGGCCGAGCGTCAGCTCATCGGCGTACTCGAGATCGGCGCCGACCGGCAGCCCGCTGGCCAGCCGCGTCACCGAGATGTCCGGACGCCGCTCCCGCAGTCCGGCGGCGATGTGCAGCGCCGTCGCCTCACCGGTGGTGGTGGGGTTGGTGGCGATCACCACCTCGCGCACGGGGTGGGCGGGGTCGGTGCCGCGCGCGTAGAGCTCGGCGATCTTCAGGTCCTCGGGATCGACGCCGTCGATCGGAGACAGCGCCCCGCCGAGGACGTGGTAACGCCCGGCGAACTCGTGCGTGCGCTCGATCGAGATCACATCGGAGGGCTCCTCGACGACGCAGATCAGCTCGGGGTCGCGCCGCGCGTCCTCGCAGATCCGGCAGCGGGGACCGTCGGCGAGGTTGAAGCACACCTCGCACAGCCCGATCCGCTTCTTGACCTCGGTGATCGCGTCGGCGAGCGCGAACGCCTCCTCATCGGTGGCGCGCAGGATGTGGAAGGCAAGCCGCTGGGCGGTGCGGCCACCGACGCCAGGGAGCTTGGACAGCTCGGTGATGAGCCGTTGGACCGGAGGGGCGTACACGTCTCGTCGGGGGTCGCCGCCTACATGCCCGGCAGCAGCCCGCCGAGCCCGCCGCCGCCGAGGCCGCCGAGGCCGCCGAGGCCGCCGGCGATGTTGCCCATCTTGGACGCGGCCAGCTCCTGCGCCGCGCGCATGCCCTCGTTGATCGCCGCCAGGACCATGTCCTGGAGCAGCTCCACGTCCTCGGGGTCAACCGCCTCGGGATCGATCGTGATCGACTGGATGACCAGGTCGCCCGTGACCTTGACGGTCACCATGCCGCCACCCGCGGACGCGTCGACCACCTCGTCCTTGAGCGACTCCTGCGCGGCGAGCATGTCCTCCTGCATCTTCTGGGCCTGCTTGAGCAGCTGCTGCATGTTGGGCTGGGGCACGGTCAGCTCTCCTGGTCGTCGTCGGGCACTTCCTGGGCGTCGAAGTCCTCCACCAATCGTTTCACGAGATCCTCGTGGGAGACGCCGCCGGGGTCGGTGGCGGCCTCGCTCGGCTCTGGCACCTCGCGCAGCTCGTAGCGGAGCACGAGCGCCGTCCCGATCACCGAGCGCAGCGCCTCGGTGGTGGCGCGCCGGTAATCGTCCTGCTCGGCCTTGCGCTTGAGGAACGCCTTGCCCGCGGGGAAGGCGACGGTGACGTCCTGGTTGTGGAGCGCCACCGGGCGCGCATCGGCAAGCAGCGCGGCGAGCATCTCGTTGTCCTGGCGGACGACGTCGAGCACCGCCGGCCAGCAGGCGGCGATGGTCTGAAGCTCCGGCGGCCCGGATGCGACCGGCTCGGGCACGATGGGGGGCTCGGGCACGACGGCGAGCTCGGGCCCACGCGCCACCGGCTCGGGCACGGCGGCGGCGGGGTCCGCGGCCGGGGGCGTCGAGACGGGCGGCGGGCTCAGCGTCGAGACGGGCGGCGGGCTCAGCGTCGAGACGGGCGGGGATGGCGGGGAGGCAGCCGGCGGCTCGGAGGGCCGCGCCGGGGGCGTCATCGCCGCCTCGGGCCCGCCGCCGTTGCGTGGCAACGGACCCGCCCGCTCCGGCGCCGGGCGGGGTCTGGCCAGGGCCGCCTCCAGCCGCTCGATCCGCGCCAGTAGCGCCGCCGTCGACGGATCGACCTCGGGGGCGGCGGCCTTGATCAGCACCAGCTCGAGCTGAATCCGGGCCTGGGCGCCGTTGGCGGTCGCCTCCAGCGCGGCCGAGACGAGATCGAGCAGCCGCACGACATCGGTGCCGGCCAGCGCGCGGGCCTGGGCGAGCAGCCGCTCGTCGCGCTCGGGCGTGACCCGCAGCTCCTCGGGGACCTCGTCGAGCATCTTGGCCGCGAGCAGCTCGCGGCCGTGGATCTCGAGATCGCGCAGGATCTGCCCGGGATCGCGGCCCGAGCCGGTGAGCGTCGCGGCGGCGCGCAGGGCGGCGGCGGGATCGTGGGCGATGACCGCGTCGAGCGCCTCGAACAGCTGCTCGGCGTCAGCGACCCCGAGCACCGCGAGCACATCCGGCGAACTGATGCGCTCGCCCTCATCGGCGTAGGCCAGAAGCTG
>DATCFW010000121.1:0-6893 GCA_036509295.1 Solirubrobacteraceae bacterium
CCTGCTCCGGGCAGGCAACGCGCCGCTGGTGCTGACCTTTCTCGGCCGGTTCTTCGTCGAGGACAACAACGGGGCGACGTCCGGGCCAGAGCTGAGCGCCGCGCTGGACGATGACCTGTACGCACTCAACGCAGGCGACTCGGACAAGCTGCGTTACCCGAAGCCGGCTACCGATTATCTCGACGACTGGGCGCACGCCGACGCCGGCTGGCTGCGCCGCTTCTACCCGCTCGGGTCGGACGAGGTGCACTATGACGCCACCCCGGCTTTCGAGAAGGCCTACGCCTGGGTGACCGGGCTGAGCATCCGGTCCTTCGTCGGTACCGAGTCACGCCTGCACATTGTGGTCGAGCTACTGCGCCAGATTATCCACGGCGCCGAGACCGATCCGCAGGCCCGGCTGGCCGAACTGCACCGGCGACGCGACGTGATCGACCGCGAGATCGCCGAGGTCGAGGCAGGCAACCTGGCCGTCCTCGGCACAACCGCGCTCCGCGACCGGTACCAGCAGTTCGCCGCCACCGCGCGTGACCTGCTCTCGGACTTCCGCGAGGTCGAGGAGAATTTCCGAGGCCTGGACCGCGCTGCCCGCGAGCGGATCGCGGCCTGGGGGGGCGGCAAGGGCGATTTGCTCGGCGAGCTGGTCAGCAGCCGCTCGGACATAAACAGCTCCGACCAGGGCCGCAGCTTCCAGGCGTTCTACGATTTCCTGCTGTCCGAGACACGGCAGGACGAGCTAACCGACCTCCTGGCGCGCGTCCAGTCCGTCGAGCAGGTCGAGGCGGACGGGCGGCTGCGCACCATCCACCACGACTGGTCCGAAGCCGCGGAGCGCACCCAGCAGACCGTCCGGCAGATCTCCGAGCAGCTACGCCGCTTCCTCGACGACCAGGTCTGGCTCGAGAACCGCCGCGTGCTCGACCTCGTCCGCTCCATCGAGGCGTCAGCGCTCGCCTGCCGTGACCAGCCACCGGAAGCCGGGCTGGAGGTAGACGAGCCGGGCGTGGGGATCGCCCTGCCGTTCGAGCGGCCGCTCTTCGACGCCCGTCCCGCCGCCCGGGTCGAGAGCCTGCTCGACCCGGACGCCGACGACGAGGCCGATGTGACCGCCCTGTTCAGCCAGACCTTCGTCGATCAGGCCCGGCTGGCCGACAATATCCGCGCGGCCGTGCCCGAGCGGGGCTCCGCCCTGCTCGACGACATCGTCCGCGTCTACCCGGTCGAGCAGGGCGCCGCAGAGATCGTCGGCTACCTAGCACTCGCAGCTGACGATCTTGAGGTGACCGTGGACGAGCGGGACGAGACGGTCATCGACTATGACGATGGCGAGATCACTCGCCGGGCGCGGCTGCCGAAGGTGACGGTGACGCGCCGATGAGGACCCCTGAGGAGCACGCCGTGGCCGCGGCGATCATCCATCTCATGCGCGGCGTCGTGTACCGCGAGCAAGATGAGACCACCTGGACCGCTCTCGGCCGCCACGCCCCGGCCGTCCGCGACCACTTCGCCGCGATCGGCGTCGACGTGATCGTCGACGACACGGAGGGGTACGCCTACCTGCAGAGCCGACCGGATGCCGACGGCGAGGATCCCCTGCCCCGCCTGGTGGCCCGGCGCACGCTCACCTACAACGTGAGTCTGCTGCTCGTCCTTCTCCGCAAGCGACTCGTCGAGTTCGAGACGGCAGGCGGCGAGGGCAAGCTGGTGCTCAGCCGCAGCCAGATCGTGGAGATGCTGCGGCTGTTCCTCGCCGAGTCGACCAACGAGGCGCGCGTGATCGACCAGGCCGACAGCACCATCCGCCGGGCAGCGGAGCTCGGGTTCTTGCGCCAGCTGCGCGGGCGCACCGACCAGTGGGAGGTACGCCGCATCCTCAAGGCGTACGTGGACGCGCAGACGCTCTCGGACTTCGCCGGCAAGCTGGCCGACTACGCCGGAGCAGGCTCGCGTCAGACAGGTGGCGGCGATGAGTGACCAGCCGTTCGCCGCATCTCAGCTGGGCAGCGATGACACCCAGGCGGGCTACCGACTGCACCGGCTCGAGGTGTTCAACTGGGGGACATTCGACAAGCGCGTCTGGCGCCTGTCTCCCGAGGGAGCCACCGCGCTGCTCACCGGCGACATCGGCAGTGGCAAGTCCACCCTGGTCGATGCGCTCACCACGCTGCTGCTCCCCGCGCAGCGCATCTCGTACAACAAGGCCGCCGGGGCCGACGCCAGGGAACGCACGCTCCGCAGCTACGTCGAGGGCCACTACAAGTCCGAGCGGATCGAGGCCACCGGCAGCTCGCGTCCGGTCGGGCTGCGCGACCACCGGCACTACTCGGTCGTGCTCGGCGTCTTCGCCAACGCGGGATTCGACGAGACCGTCACGCTGGCGCAGGTGTTCCACCAGAAGGACCGGGCCGGCCAGCCGGACCGGTTCTTCGTCACCTCACCGAAGCAGCTGTCAATCGAGGCCGACTTCACCGACTTCGGCGCCGACCTGACGGACCTGCGCCGTCGGCTGCGGGCCGGCGGTGCGGAGATCCACAACGTCTTCCCTGATTACGCCCGGAAGCTCCGGCGCCTGCTCGGCATCAGGTCCGAGCAGGCGATGGAGTTGTTTCACCAGACCGTATCGATGAAGTCGGTCGGCAATCTCAACGAGTTCGTCCGCGATCACATGCTGGAGCCGGCCGACGCTGCCGAGAAGGTCCGAAACATCGTCGCCCACTTCGGAGACCTCACGAAGGCGCACGACGCAGTCAAGCGTGCGCGCGAGCAGCTCGAAGCACTGCAGCCGCTGGTCGCGACGAGTGAGCGGTACGACGAGGCGCTGGCGCGACGCGGCGAACTGGAGCTCCAGCGCGACGCGGTGCGCTTGTACATCGCCGAACTGCGCATCGGCCTGCTCACCGAGGAGATCGCCGCGCACACAGCCATGCGCGACAGCCGGGCTCATGCGGCGGCAGAAACCAGGGCGGCGCACGACAGCCTCGTCCGCGAGCGCGAAGGGCTGATCGCTGCGCGCGCTGCGGCCGGCGGAGACCGGGTCAGCCTGCTCGAACAGCAGGCCGCCACGGCCCGTGCCCAGGCGGCCGAACGGCGGCAGCGGCGGACCGATTTCGACGCCCTCGTACGCACGGCCGGCCTGGCCAGCGTCACCGACGCGGCGGCGTTCGCGACGGTCTCGGCCGCCGTAGCCACGGCCCGGGCGGAGGCTCAGGCGCAGCACGCAGGGCTGGACGGGCATCTGGAGGCGTCTATCGCGGCGCGCAGCGACCTGCGCCGGACCGGCGACGAGACGCGCGCCGAGCTGGCCAGCCTGGCCGTTCGCCAGAACAACCTGCCGGCCGGCCAGGTGGAGGTGCGGACCCAGCTCTGCGCCGAGCTCGGCATGACCGAGTCCGAGCTGCCATTCGCCGGCGAGCTGCTCGATGTCGCCGAGGAGTTCTCGGCGTGGCGGGGCGCCGCCGAGCGCGTGCTACGCGGCTTCGCGCTGTCGCTGCTGGTGCCGCAGCAGCATTACGACCGGGTGGCCCGCTGGGTGAACGAGCACCGGCTCACCTACCGCCGCAGCGACGGGCGGATGGCGGGCAGCCGGCTGGTGTACGAGCGGGTGCCGGCCCGGCGCGTTCCGCTGCAGCCGCGCAACGCCGGCCGCATGCTGCTCCTCGCTGACACCATCGACATCGCGGACGGCCCGTTCCGCGACTACCTGCGTGACGAGCTGGTCCGGCGGGCCGACTTCACCTGCGTCGACACGATCGAGCAGTTCCGTGACGAGCACCGGGCCGTGACCCGTCAGGGACAGGTGCGGGCCGGCGACCGGCACGAGAAGGACGACCGGTCACGCGTCGACGACCCGCGCTCCTGGGTCCTCGGCTGGATCAACGAGCGCAAGATCACAGCGCTTACTGCGCACCTGGTCGAGTTGCAGGGCCAGTTCGACCAGACCGATGCGGAACACTCCCGGCTGCGTAATCAGCGCAACCAGGTAGCGGCCCGGCTGTCGGCGCTGGACGGCCTGGCTGTGTTCCGCGCGTGGACCGAACTGGACTGGGCGGACGCCGACGGGCGGGCGATCGCCGCGGAGGAAGAGCGCCAGCGGCTGATCGCAGGCTCGTCTGCCCTCGCCGAGATCGAGCAGCGGCTGAAAGATAACGAGGCCAGCTCGGTGCAGCGGCGGAGCGAGCTTGATACTCTCACCGGCGATGTGCGGGTCCAGAACGAGCTGATCAGGCGAGCGAAAGCAGCCCGCGACGCCGACCGGGTCTTCGTCTCCGGGCTAGGCGAAGCGGCACAGGCCGCCGCCCGCCCCTCCTTCGACCAGCTCACAGCGCGGCTCGGTGACGCTCTGCCCCGATCAGCCGACGCGTGCGCAGCTGCCGCCGATTCCCTCACTGCCGCGCTGAATGGCGCCATCGACCGCGTCGGCCGCGAGCTCGGCGGCTACGTCCAGAGCCTGATCCAGTACATGGCCGAGGTCCGCCGCCGCTGGCCCGAGGCGACAACCGAGATGGACGCCCATGTCGAGGCCCGGGACGAGTTCCGCGCGTTCCACGCCCGGGTTGCGACCGACGACCTGCCTCGGTTCGAGGACGAGTTCAAGCGGCAGCTCAACACGAACGCCATCCGCGAGCTCGCCCAGTTCAACAACTGGCTACGGCGTCAGTCGCAGGACATCCACGCCAGGGTCGACCGCATCAACGAAGCCCTCGGTGCGATCGACTACAGTCTCGGCCGGTACATTAAGCTCGTCACTGAACGCACAGTTAACGCCGAGGTGCAGGATTTCCGCACCGAGCTGCGCGCCGCGACCGACGACACGCTCTCGGCGGACGACGACCACTATTCCGAGCAGCGATTCCTGGACGTGCAGCGGATCATCGAGCGCTTTCGCGGGCGGGACGGGCACACTGACTCCGACCGCACGTGGACTCGCCGGGTCACTGACGTCCGCAACTGGTTCACTTTCTCGGCCTCCGAGCGAGACCGCGAGACCGACCAGGAATGGGAGCACTACCGAGACTCCGACGGCAAGTCCGGCGGCCAGAAGGAAAAGCTGGCCTACACCATCCTCGCCGCCTCGCTGGCCTACCAGTTCGGACTGGAATGGGGCGCCGCGAAGTCGCGCGACTTCCGGTTCGCGGTGATCGACGAGGCCTTTGGCCGCGGCTCGGACGTCTCGACCCGCTATGCGCTAGACCTGTTCGCCCGGCTCGGCCTTCAACTGCTGATCGTCACCCCGCTGCAGAAAGTGCACGTGATCGAGCCCTACGTGCGGGCGATCGGGTTCGTCGACAACCCGACCAGCAGCTATTCCCGGCTGCAGACCCTGACCATCGAGGAGTTCCGCCGACACCAGGCCGGCCGCGAAGCATGACCGCGTGGACAACCCGCTCAGACATCCGGGCGCGAGTAAGGCGGCGTTGGGACGACGGGTCGATCCTGCGTGCGCTCGCCGGAGCCTCGCCATTTCCGGTGGTGGACGTGGCGCTGCGCGGGCCAAAGCCAGCCGAGATCGGCGACGACCTGGACGCGGTGCGCTCGTGGATTGCCGCGCTGGAAGCCGGGAGCCGGGGCGGCTCGCACTACACGCTCCGGTACGCGCCTGTGGGCGGCCGCCTGATCGGCCGTAACGAGCTGCCGAGCCGTGCCATCATCGAGTCGTATGAGCAGGCTGCGGCGCTGCTCGGCGTCGGCGACCAGGTGCAGGCGTACCAGGCCGTCCTGTCGGTCGTCGCCACGGAGCCAATTCTCTCGGCCTGGGTCGGGAGCAAGCCACTGCGGGCGCTGGAGGTCGCGGACATGTGGCCGGCGCTGCTGTCGGCCTACCTCTGGCTGGAGCACGCGCGGGGCTCCGGACGCTACCTGCGCGAGATCACCGCTCCGGGAGTCGACACGAAGTTCGTGGAACGGCACCGCCCGCTGCTGGCCCAGCTACTCAGGGTGCCTACGGCCGCTGCGGGCTTCCTCACGGCGCTGGGGCTGAGCGGCAAGCCGGAGACCTTGCGCCTGCGGGTGGACCCGTCGCTGAACCTAGCTGCAGGGCTGTCCGATCTCACCGCCCGGGTAGACGAACTGGTGACGCTGCAGATTGCCGCCAAGCTCGCCGTGATAGTCGAGAACGAGATCACCTTCCTCAGCGTGCCCGTGCCCGCTGAGGGCCTCGTTCTGTGGGGAAAGGGCTTCGAGGTTGACCGCGCCGGGTCGATGCCGTGGCTAACCAACGCCGACATCGCCTACTGGGGAGACGTCGATACCCACGGCTTCGCCATCCTCAACCAGCTGCGCGCGTGGCTGCCGCAGACCCGCTCCGTGCTGATGGACCGCGACACACTACTGGCCCACCGCGACCGCTGGGTAACCGAGGCGACTCCGACCGCTGCTCGCCTCAGCCGGCTCACCGCCGGCGAGGAAGCGCTCTACCACGATTTGATCACTGACCGCCTCGGCCCACGGGTCCGCCTCGAACAAGAGCGCATCGACTGGGCCTGGGTAGCCGAGCGACTCCCGTACTAACGAGCGTAACGGCGAACAGATCGCATATGGCCGCAAGAACGGCGACCGAAGCGTCGATTGATTCGCGATGTTCGATGACTGCGTTATCTGGTCGAAGTCAAGTTGACCCGTCCCGCCGAAACGATCCGGCTCGCCGACAACATTGATGTCCCCGGAGATCAACTGCTGTACTGTCCGTCACTCGTCCCGTTCGATAAATGCCTCGATCGAGGACCATGCAGGTTCAGGATCCTCACTGGGTGCCCATCACGCCTCAGGCCACTTCGCTCACGGCGGCGAGCCGGCGCAGTCGCTGTGCTTCTTCGGCCAGGTGCTCGATCGCATCCCGCAGCGAGGTTCCGCGCTCGGCAGCCAGCCCGGCCAGGACCCATCCCCGGATCAGTGCC
>DATCFW010000122.1:0-2776 GCA_036509295.1 Solirubrobacteraceae bacterium
TCATTAGCCACAACTGGCGCGGCAAGCCGCTGATCGACTACGCCACGATCATCAACCTGATCACGAGCACCACCACCAGCACCGGCCTGAAGGTCTACGCACGACTTGACGAGACCGACTACCCCAAAGGCGTCGCCGTCAGCGACACAGAGATCGCCAAGATCAACCTCCACCGCCACAAGTTCCACGGCGACTGGAACTACACCATCAGACCACAATCAACGCCAGTAATTAAGGCGTGAGCCCTAAGTCTCCTCAACCCTGACCCTCCCCGCATCCGCGCTCCGCCACAGCCACGCGCTGCGAACTACCGCAATGCATAATGGAGTGCCCTGGGACGTTCCTATAGATGTCAAGTGCGGATTCGGTTGATTCCGAAGAGGGCGTCCCGCTAACTGTGTAGGCGGGTTCTTGGTTAATGGTAACAGTTACTCTTGTGGCGATGAAAGGGGTGACAGTCAGCTTGCGGTGTCGGGGACGCGGTCACCGAAGTGGATCTTGAACGCGAGCAGCGCGGTCGTCCAGTTCCGGGTTCGCGTCCATTGCGGGACGGCGTTCTGCAGCGCGAGGTAGACCAGCTTGCGGGCGGCGTCCTCGTTGGGGAAGCTGCCCTTGGTCTTGATCGCCTTGCGCAGCTGGCGGTTGAGCGCCTCTATGGCGTTCGTGGTGTAGATCACACGCCGAACCTCGTCAGGGAACGCGAGGAACGGGATCACGTACTCCCACGCGTTCAGCCACGCCTGGGTGATCACGGGGAACCGGGCGCCCCACTTCTCATCGAACGCCTCGAGCTCGGCCTGGGCCTGGTCGGCGTCCTTGGCCGTGTAGATCGGCTTCAGGTCACGGGCGACCTGCTCACGCTCGCGCCGCGGCACGTACTTCAGGCTGTTGCGGATCAGATGCACGATGCACGTCTGGACGGTCGTCTTCGGGAAGATCGCCTCGATCGCGTCAGGGAAGCCGGTCAGCCCGTCGACACACGCGATCAGGATGTCTCGCACACCGCGGGTCTTCAGATCGGTGAGGACCTGCATCCAGAACTTCGCGCCCTCCGATTCTTGGAACCACATGCCCAGCACGTCGCGGTCGCCGTCGAGCGTGACCCCGAGCGCGAGGTACAGCGCACGGCGCTGGACCGTGCCGCCCTCGCGGACCTTGATCACCATGCAATCAAGGAACACGATCGGGTAGACGTCCTCCAGCGGCCGCTTGGCCCACTCGCGCACGTCGTCCATCACGCCGTCGGTGACGCGGCTGATCAGGTCGCGGCCGACGTTGACGCCGTAGATCTCCTGCAGATGCGCCTCGATATCGCGCGTCGAGAGCCCGCGGCTGTAGAGCGCGAGGATCTTCTCGTCAAACCCGACGAACCGGCGCTGGCGCTTGCGGACGATCTTCGGCTCAAAGCTGCCGTCCCGATCACGGGGAGCGTCGATCGGGACCTTCCCGTGCTCTGTGATCAGCGTCTTGGGCGTCGTGCCATTGCGCTGGTTGGCGGCACCGCCGGGCGGCTCCTGATGCGGCTCATAGCCGACGTGATCGGTCAGCTCGACCTCCATCGCCCGCTCCACCAGGCGCCGGGTCAGCTCGGCGAGCAGCCCACCGGGCCCCGCGATCTCCTCCTCGGTCGACGCGCCGGCGAGCAGCTCATCGATCACGTCATTGCTGATCCGCCTGTCGGCCGGCATCTGCAGAGCTTGCCGGACCCGGCGGCGGCCAGCAGCCCGGTCCACAGCCTCATCGACGAGCTCGGGCCGGACCGTCAGGGGGTCTGCGGCGGGCGCGCCGCGCCGGGGTTGCCCAGCGCCTCGTTCCGCTCGCCCTACGGACTCGCTCCACTCGACGCCGGGCAACCCCGGCGCGATCCCCAACCCGAGAGCCTCAAGCTCCGCGGCGTGCTGCTCCAGCTCGGTCCTGGCCCTGCTCTTCTGCGTGTTGCTTCTCGTAGTCGTAGGCATAGCGATCTCTTTCGCTCGTGCCTACACAGTTCCTCGGACAATCCCCGCGAGGCGGGGAAGGCCGGTGGGCCTCCGAGATGCTCGTGCCGAAAGCAGAGCGGGGCTCCATGGTTGTCCGCGGCCGGCTCCG
Source organism: Solirubrobacteraceae bacterium (assembly GCA_036509295.1). Lineage (GTDB taxonomy): Bacteria > Actinomycetota > Thermoleophilia > Solirubrobacterales > Solirubrobacteraceae > Palsa-465. Next base: position 2,089 of record DATCFW010000122.1, read on the forward strand.
CACCACGCGCTGCTGCTCCATGCGTCACGGGGTCATGACGGCATCGTGACCGCTCGGCTGTAAGTTGGGTAAGACAGGCGAGTCGCCGCTCGCACCCTGGCTGCCCGTGTCAGCCGGTTAGTAACGAGGATCCGGCTGGCCGACCCGAACCCTGGAGCAGCGGCCGAGATGCCCTCGGGGCAAGTGAAGTACCGGCGATCACCGCTGGAACTGCGCTTTGGTTATGCGCGAGGACATCTCGTCGGTTGCTGGAAAGCGTGAACACGGCGGTTGTGTGGTCCCGGCGAGTTGCGGGGCTCGGGAACTCGTTGGGTTGTAGGGTCGTCGACGGCGCAGGTGATCAGGCAGTGAGTGCGTGGCGTAAGCGCCACACGGCGACCGTCGTCGCGAGCGCAGCGAAGCCGAGCAGGACGCCGATCTGCGGGAGGACGGTGATGAGGTCCCCGCCGTGTTTGAGCAGCTTGGAAAACGCGTCGTTGGCCCATGCGTGGGGTGTGACGTGCGCGATCGCGCGGGCGGTTGCCGGGAACACTTCGAGTGGGGCCATCGAGCCTCCAAGCGCCGCGAGCCCGAGTCCGAGCAGGAACGCGACCGGACGGGCCTGTTCCTCGGTCTGGCATAGGCTGCCGACGAGCACGGCCGCGCCGGTGCCGACGAGGCAGAAGGAGAGAATCACAGCGGCGGTGCC
>DATCFW010000123.1:0-2146 GCA_036509295.1 Solirubrobacteraceae bacterium
GGATCCTGTTCTGCGTCCCCGCCCGGATCACCCGCAGCGCCCGGCAAACGATCGTGCATCTCCCCGCCGGATTCCGTGACCTCCACATCTTCCAGGCGACCTACACCGCCGCCTACACGCTCGGCGCCCCATAACAACCCCCCAGCACCCACCGCCGATCACCGATCCCGCCGCACCGCCCCGCTCGGCGACCCCGAACGCACCAGACGACACGCCAATACCGGCCGCCGAACGGCACCCAAGCCGCCCACCGCGACCCTCACAGCCAACACGGCCCCAACCAACACCCCCGAACACCGTCGACACGGCTGAGCGCGGCCAAACCCAGCGCTACTCACTGAATTAGGTCTGAGGAGATGTCCTCCACGTAGGACTGACCAGCGCGGATCGCCGCGACCTTCGCATCATCCACATCGACCGCCACGATGCGCTCGCCCGCCTCGGCAAACCCCACCGCCAGCGGCAAACCCACATAACCGAGCCCGACCACACCAATAGCCATATCGGGCGAACACAGTAGCGGGGTCGTGCCGGGCACGAGGATCTCGGCGAGTGATGCAACGGTCATACGGTGTACGGGGTGAGGTGGCGGCTGGGGAGGCCGAGTTGTGGGTTGTGGGTGATGCAGTCGATCACGGGATGAACACTGCGGCCGAGCAGCGGGTTGCCGCCGTAGCCCGAGCCATACCACCAAATCGCGAGCGTCCGGAAAAATGATTAGCCTTAGGTAGGAATGGCGTCTCCGGGGACTCGCTCTCAACGATCGGAGGACGTGGCGGTCGTCATCCCGACCCGCGACCGGTGGCCGCTTCTGCGGATCGCCCTCGCTGGCGCGCTTGCACAGGAGGACGTCAACGTCCACGTAGTGGTCGTCGACGACGGCTCGGTTGACTCAACCGCTCGCGAGTTCGACGCGTTGAACGACGGTGGCGTTCAGGTCCTGCGCCACGACCGCCCCAAGGGCGTCTCGGCGGCTCGCAACCTCGGCTTGGAGCACGTGTGGGCTCCCTGGGTTGCCTTCCTCGACGACGACGATGTGTGGGCTCCTGGCCATCTAACAGCCATGCTTGAGGCGGTGCGAACGTCGGAGCTCGATAGTCAGCGGGTCGGACTCGTCTTCAGCGGCCACCTTCAGGTGGACGCCCAGCGGCAAGTGACGGACGCCTCACCGGCCCCAACGCTCGAGGCCGTGCGCCACGGCATGAACAGGTTCAACTTCGTCGGTTGTCCGTCGCGAGTGCTGCTGCGCACAGAAGCCGTGCGCGAGGCCGGCGGCTTCGACAAGCGCCTGTCGATCGTCGCCGACTGGGACCTGTGGGTGCGGGTCCTGGCGGGATATCAGGTCGTGCGCTGTCCGGAACTGCTCGTGGGCTACATGCTCCATCCTGGCAACATGCACCTGCATGCCGACCGATTTCTGGACGAGCTCGCGGTGATACAGGAGAAGTACGGGTGGAACCCGCGGCCTCTCCGCGCCTCAGTGCGCGCAGAGCGCTCGCTGAGTGGCGACATACTGCCGGCGTTCGTCGCATCGGCCTACCGCGCCCGCGGCCGGCGCGTGCGCGCCGCGCGCTGGTACCTACGGTCCTTTCGGATGTACGGTGTGCGGCGCGACCTAGGACGCGCGGTAGGCGTGCTCCTCGGCGAGCGATTCATCGACTTGGCGGGGCTGCGCGAACGCAAGCCCGTCGATCCGTCGCTCGGGCGCTGGCTCGAGCAGGTGCGACAAGCCGAGCGAGGAACGACGGCGGGACTGCCCGCGCTGTACGGGCTCCACCGCGGCGGTGCAGCGGCACGCTGACGGCCTACGCGATCGCCGACCTCGAGCTGGCTGCTCCCTGCCCGAGCTTGCCCTCGGACCGCACGAGGAGGGAGTGTTCCCCCTCCTCCGCGCCCGCGGCCGGTCGGTGCACATCCGATACGCCTGCTGCGAAACGCAGGTTCGGTCAGCCGGCGGCGAGCAGGCGGATGAACTGCGCCAGCGCGATGCCACCGCGCACCTCCAGCCGCGGCAGCGCGAGCAGGTCTTCGGCCCGGGTGACGTGCGCCTCCTGGGTGGTGACGGCGATCTCGAACCCGCAGGCTCCAATGAGGGCGTCGATCCCAGGGTCGCGCAGGCCGTACGGTGCGGCGAAGGCCGTGGGCG
>DATCFW010000124.1:0-17008 GCA_036509295.1 Solirubrobacteraceae bacterium
CCGCCCCCCGCCGGCGCCGCAGCAGAACGAGTTATCGCGGTTGCGTCCCATTTCGACCAGCTCGCAGCCGAGCCGCTCCAGCACCTGCCGCGGAGCGTCGTACTCGCCGTTGAACCGGCCGAGGTGGCACGGATCGTGGTAGGTGACGCGGTAGGACAGCCGCCCGGAGACGTCGAGCCGGCCCGCCTCGATCAGCTCCAGCAACAGCTGGCTGTGGTGGGCGATCTGCCACTCGCCGCCGAGCGCCGGGTACTCGTTGCGCAGCGTGTTGAGCGAGTGCGGGTCGCTGGTGATGATCCGCTGGAACTCACAGCCCCCGATCGTCTCGATGTTGCCCTCGGCGAGCATCTCGAACAACCCCTCCTCACCGACGCGACGCACGTCGTTGCCCGAGTTGCGCTCGCCGTCGTAGAGGATCCCGAAGTCGACGCCGGCCTCGTGTAGCAGACGGGCCAGCGATTGCGTCACGCGCTGGGAACGGGGGTCGAACGAGGCGTAGTCGCCGACGAACCAGAGCACGTCGACCGGCTGCTGGCGGGCATCGGGAACCTCGAACTCCAGCTCCTTGGTCCAACGTCCCCGCTTGCGCCGGTTCTCACCGAACGAGTTGCCCGACTTGTGGATCACCTCGAGCGTCGACTGCAGCCCTGAGTCAAGCTCGCCGTCCTCGACCAGCCGGCGCCGCAGCTGGTTGATGATCGGTGCCTGCTCGATCCCGACCGGGCAGATCTCGACGCAGGCGTTGCACTGCATGCAGGACCAGAGCGTGTCGACATGGACCCCGTCCTCTCCGATCACCGACCTGGTGAATCCGTTTCCGTCTGCGGTGCCGTGCAGCAGCTGGCCGATCACGCCGCCGATCCCCGTTGGATGAACGGCCGCGTTGGCGTGCTCGCGCAGCTCCAGGATCACGTCGCGGGGTGATAGCGGCCGCCCGGTCGCGTTGGCGGGGCACGCCTCGTGGCATCGGCCGCACTTGGTGCAGGCGTCGAGCTGCAGCAGGTGAAGGGGGCTGAAGTCGGCCAGCGAACCGTAGCCGGCCGGTTCGTCGGCGAGCGCCGGCGGGATCACCGCCAGCCGCCGGCCGGCGAGCGGGTCGCGCAGAGACAGCGACACGAAGCTGGTCAGCATGTGCGCCGCCTTCGTGTACGGGATGCTGGCCACGAACGTGATCGCGAGCAGCCCGTGGAACCACCACAGTCCGTGGCGCAGCCCGGCCAGCGTCGCCCGGGGGAGACCGTCGATCGCCTGGGCGACGACCCAGCCGCCGAATTGGGTGCCCGCGTATCCCGGGTGGTCCATCGCGATTCGCACACCCTCCAGCACGAACCCGGTCAATGCGATCACCAGCAGCACGCCGATGAACGCCCAGTCTCCGATCCGATAGACGCGGCGGTCAAACTGCGGCTCGCCCGGCTGCCGGTCAGGACGAGCGTAGTCCAGCTTGCGGGGACGAATCACCGCACGGCGGACCATCATCACCAGGACACCGAGGATCAGCGCCGTGCCGAAGACGTTCAGCGCCTCCTTGTACGCGAGATAGAAGTTGCCGTTGTAGTAGCGCCAGCCGAACACCGGGTCGGTGAAGTCGGTCTGGAACCCGAGCACCACCGTGCCCGCGAACAGGACGATCCAGCCGTAGAAGATCGCCGTGTGCGCCCAGCCGGCGGTCGTGTCGCGCCGGCGCAGTGTGGCGTGGGAGAACAGCAGGCGCAGCCCCGGCAATAGAGCTCTCGGGAGGCGACGCAGCAGCGCTCCGGCACCGCCGCGGCCGTGGCGGTACTTGACGAACGGCCGCGCGACGCCGTAGGCGAACACCAGCACAGAGAGCACCGCGAGCACGTACCACACGACCTTCAGCCAGACGACGAAGTGCCAGAAGACCGGCCGGGTGGCCACTGACGCGAGCACCACCGGGGCGCTCGCCATGGACATCGGCACGGCTCGAGGTCCCTAGTCCAGCGCCTGCTCGAGCTCGTCAGCGAGCTCGAACATGTCGATCACGGCGCCGTAGTGGGCGACGCCGAAGATCGGCGCCTCAGGGTCGGTGTTGACGGCGATGATCGTCTCCGCGGTGCGCATCCCGGCCAGATGCTGGACGGCCCCGGAGATCCCCAGTGCCAGATACACGCGTGGCTTGACGGTCTTGCCCGACTGGCCGACCTGCCGGGCGCCCGGAACCCAGCCGGCGTCGACCAGCGGGCGCGAGACGCTGAGCGTCGCGCCGAGACGCCTGGCCAGCTCCTCGAAGCGCTCGATGTTGTCCTTCTCCTCCACGCCACGTCCGATCGAGAGCAGGAAGTCGGCCTTGGTGATGTCGACGTCGCCGGCCGGGACCTCGCGGTAGCCGCCGTGCTCGGTGCGGGCGACCCCGTCGAGCTCGATGGCGACCTCCGTGACCCGCGCCCCCCCGCCGCCATCCCCGGCCGCGGCCGGCGCGAACGTGCCGGCGCGCAGGAGCAGCAGCGTCGTCGCCTTGCCGGGAAAGTCGTACTCGGCGACGAGCTTGTCCCCGTAAGCCCCACGGATGGCGACCGGGCCGTCGTCCCATCCCAGCGCGGTGACATCGCTCAGGAACCCGCGTCCGCCGGTGGCGGCGACTGCGGGCACGAAGCCGAGCGCGTCGATCGAGTGCGCGGCCAGCACCAGGGTCGGGCGCAGGCGCTCGATCAGCCCCTCCACGGCGCGGGCGGAGACGTGCGGCTCGAACTGCGCCACCGGGGAGCGGACAGTCAGGACCTCGTCGACGCCCGCCGCGGCGAGCCGGGCGACGTACCGTTCGGGCGTGGCGTCGATCAGCGCTACCGCCAGCTCGCCGCCGGCCCTGGCCTTGAGCTCGGTCGCGGCCGTGATCAGCTCCAGCGACACGTCGCGCAGCTCGCCGCGGCGTGCCTCGGCGAGAACCAGGATTCCAGCCATCAGTCCATCCGCTCCTTGACGATCGTGGCGATTCGAGCCGCGACGTCCGCCGCCGAGCCCTCGATGATCTCGGCCCCGCCGCCGCGGTCGGGCATCGCGAGCCGCCGTCGGCGGGCGCCGATGGACGCGGCCAACTGAGCCGAGTCAATGCCGAGGTCTGCCGGCGAGCAGACCTCCATCGGCTTGTCACGCGCCTGCTTGATCGCGCGCAGGGTCGCGTAGCGTGGCTCGTTGATTCCGGTCTGGATCGTCAGCAGCGCGGGCAGCGAGACCCGGACGAGCTCCACCAGGCCTCCCTCCAGCTCGCGCTCGACAGTGAGCGCGGAGCCGTCGGACGCGATCCCCGTCACGACGGCCACGTGGGGCAGGGACAGGAAGCCGGCCAGTGCGATTCCGGTGGCGCTGTTGATCGCGTCAGAGGACTGCACGCCACACAGCACGAGGTCCGGAGACTCGCGCCCGACCGCGCCCGCGAGCACCCGTGCCACGGCGAGCGCGTCGGCGCCCTGGAGCTCGTCGTGCCAGACACGGACGCCGCGGTCGGCGCCCTTGGCCAGCGCCGCCAGCAGTCCCTCCTCGGCATCCTCGTCGCCGACGGTGATCGCCACCACCTCACCGTCACCGGCGGCGTCGCGCAGCTGCAGCGCGGCCTCGAGCGAGAACGTGTCCCACTCGTTGAGCTCTGACTCGATGCCGTCGGGGTCAACGCCGGAACCGTCGGGAAGCAGCTCGAACTCGTCGTCGAGCACCACCACCTGCTTGACCGGTACGACGACCTTCACGCGAGGGCCACGTCGGGCGTGTTGAGCAGCTGCGCGCGGAAATCCTCGTTGGAGGCGTCGCCCCACAGACGCCGCTCGCGGATGAACGGCAGCGGCATCGCCGGATTGGGGGAGTCGATCTCCCGCGCCAGCCGGTGCCCATCGAAGATCGAGTCAACGATCATCCGCGGCGCCGAGGCGTCGCCGATCACGTAGAGCCCCTCGATCCCCTCTGCGGTCAGCCGCTCCTGGTCGGCCTTGAGCTCGCGGTACAGCTCGTCGTCTGAGATCCGTGCGGTGCACAGCACGACCGTGTCGACCTCGAACTCGTGCGTGTGCGCCGGATTCCACACGTTGTAGGCGTGGCAGACGCCGGGCTCGATGCGGTCGAGCATCGTGTAGGTGTGGATGTCGACGCCGAGGCGATGCAGGTCACGGTGGAGCATCGGCGCCTCCAGCGTGTAGTGCATGTAGTCCGCGACGTCGGCCGCCTGGGTGACCAGCGTGACATCGCGGCCCTCACCGGCCAGCTTCTGGGCGATCGAGACGCCCATGAAGTAGGCCTCGTTCTCCAGCACCAGGACCCGCTGGCCCACCGGCTTTGAGCCCAGCACGACCTCGTCGGGCGTCATCTGCCAGTCCAGCGATGTGTCGGCCCCCGGGATCGGCGCGTGGGTGGCGGCGTTCATGCCGTCGGTCGCAAAGTGGCAACCGGTCGCGACGATCACGATCTCGGCGCCGTACTCAAGGACGTCGTCGGCGCTCAGGCGCGAGCCCGTGTGCAGCTCGACGTTCTTGAGCTTATCGAGCTGGATCTGGCGGTAGTTGACGACCCGCTTCCACTCTCCGAGCCCGCGGGCGGTGCCGCGGAACAGGTTCTCCTTGCCGTCGGAGTGCCCGAGTTGGGAGATCCAGTTCACGCTGCCACCGATCTCCCGGCTCGCGTCGATCAGATGCACGGCGGCCATCTGGCGCTTGCCGAGCACCATCGCGCACTCCATCCCGGCGGGGCCCGCGCCGACCACCAGCACGCTCTTCTCGCGGTTGGCGGCCGGATGGAACACCTCGGGGTGCCAGCCGCGGCGGTACTCCTCGCCGGCGGTCGCGTTCTGGGTGCAGACCATCGGCGGGCCGCCGATCTCCCATCGGGAGATGCACTGGTTGCAGCCGATGCACTCGCGGATGTCGTCGAGCCGACCCTCCTCGATCTTCTTGGGCAGGAACGGGTCCGAGATTGACGGGCGCGCGGCTCCGATGATGTCGAACTGGCCCGACTTGATGATCGCCACCATCGTGTCGGGGTTGGTGATCCGCCCGACGCCGACCACCGGCTTATTCGTGTGGTTGCCAGCCTTGATCTGGCCGGTGTAGGGCTTCTCGTGGTTCTCCTCGAAGAACCGCGAGGGCCCGGCGTTCTGGCCCCACTCGGCGATGTCGCCAACGGTCAGGTCCCACAGGTCGACGAGGTCGTCGCAGTACTCCACGAATCGAGCGCCATCCTCGCCCACCTGGATCGACGTGGAACCGAGCAGGTGGTCTACCGCAAACCGGGACGCGATCGCGCAGTCGTCTCCGACCGCCTCGCGCACCTTGTACAGCGACTCGCGCCAGAAGCGGGCGCGGTTCTCGAACGAGCCGCCGTACTCGTCGGTGCGCCGGTTGTAGAACGGTGACAGGAACTGGAACGGGAGATAGGCGTGCGCCCCGTAGACGTAGATGATGTCGAAGCCGGCATCCCGTGCCCGCAGCGCAGCGTCGACATACATCTGCTGGACGGTGTTGATGTCATCCTTGTCCATGTAGCGCGGGAAGATGTTGAGTTCGAAGTCCGACGCGATCTGCGAAGGGCCGCGGGGCGTGGCGCGGGATTCCATGCACGGCGCGTGCGGGCCTCCGTACCACAGCTCGATCCCGGCCAGCGCGCCGAACTCATGCAGCCGATCGCACATCGCGGCGAGGTTGCGGACGTCGCCCTCGTCCCAGATCCGCGCCGAGACGCGGGAGGTGTCGTCGGACTCGGGGTGGATCGAGCAGTACTCGGTGCAGCAGGCGGCCCATCCACCCTCAGCCTTCATCCCTCGGTGGTAGGCCTGGAAGCCCGGCTTCTCTGAGCCTGCGCCAATGCAATGAGGCACCTGGTAGAAGCGGTTCTTCAGCGTTTTCGGTCCGATCTGGATCGGTTCGAACAGGATGTCGTGCTTGGGATCACGGGCCACAGTTCTCTCCTTTGAGATGCCGCTTCGTACGAATTCGTCCAGCGCTCGTTCGGCTTTCTATCGCTTTGGACGCGCGATGTCCACAGCGAATGGCGATGACGAGCACCGGTGCCCGCAACCGTCGGCTCACGTCATTGGGCGTTGACGGGCGCGGTCGTAGAACGGGAGCGCCACCACCCGGGCCGGGAGCCGCTTCTGGAAGCCGTCCAGCTTGCCGACTTCGACCGCGGTACCGGCGTCCGCGTACTGGACCGAGATCCGGCACAGCGCGATCGATTTCCTCAGGATCGGGCTGCGGGTGCCGCTGGTCACGACGCCGACGCGGCCGTGGCCGACATACACGTCGTCGCCCTGGCCAGCGGTCTCGTTGCCGTTCAGCTCAATGCCGACGAGCCGGCGCTGCGGGTGGTCGCGCCGTGCCTCCAGCGCCGCGCGCCCTACGAAGTCCTCGTCGTCGAGTGTCACGGCGAAGCCGATCCCGGCCTCGAACGGATCGACCTGATCGTCGAACTCGTGCCCGGCGCGGATCAGTCCGGCCTCGATCCGAAGGATGTCAAGCGCCTCGAGCCCGAGCGGTTTGCCCCCGAGCGGCTCGGCGGCGGCCCAGACAGCGTCCCACACCGCCTCGCCGTCGGATGGATGGCAGAAGATCTCGTACCCCAACTCGCCCGTGTACCCCGTTTGCGAGACGATGATTGCAACCCCGTCCGGGGAGCCGATCCGGCCGATCAGGAAGCGCAAGCGCCCCAGCTCCGCGAGGCTCGGTTGGTTCGCCGGCGTCCATACGACGTCGCTCAGCGCGGCGCGGCTCTGGGGACCCTGCACGGCCAGGTTGTGCAGCTGGTCGGTGGCGGGCTTGACCCAGGCTCGAAAACCCTCGCGGTCGGCAACCTCCGCCAGCCAGACCCCGTCGTAGTCATCGCCGCCGACCAGCCGGAAGTTGTCCGGGCCGAGGCGGAACACCGTGGCATCGTCGATCATTCCTCCGCTCTCGGTGCAGAGAGCGGTGTAGGCGACCTGGCCGATCGCCAGCCGGCGCGCGTCGCCCGTGATCACCCGCGCAATCAACGTCTCGGCGTCGGGGCCAAGCACCTCCCACTTGCGCAGCGGGGAGCGATCCATGAGCGTCACCTGATCGCGGCAGGCCCAGTACTCGGCGATCGCGCCCTCGCTGGTGAAGCTGCTGGGCAGCCAGTAACCGTGATGCTCAACGAAGCTCCGGGTCATCGTCGACGTCCTGGCGTGGAAGGCCGTCTCGCGTGTCAGCACCGGCTCGGAATCGGCGCTCATGCGCCGCGCGATGGCCATCGAGAACCGATTCTGCGGCGGGTAGACGCGAACGTGGACATCGGTCACCTCCCATCCGTTGGCGGGGTCTATGTCGTCGGGGCAGGCCGAGGAGGCACACACGAGGTCGCTGCATGCGCGCAGCATCACATAGTCGCCGGGGCGCGACCACGGCTCGTCGGCGATCAGCTGCCAGTCGCGGTCGAACGCCGTGTTGTAAAACAGGTTGAGCGCCTCCCACCCCTTGCGGGGAGCGATCTGGAAGGGCGTCAGCGAGCGATTGAAGTTGTCGGTGCAGTTGACGTGCCCTGGGTAGCCGAGATCCTCGTAATACCTCGGCGTGCAGGCGAGCGCGAACGTGTCGTGACGGCCCACGGTGTCATGCATCACTTCCACCAGCGGCTCCATATCGAGGTCGTAGAACGTCCCTTGCAGGCCGGGCATCGGGAACGCGGTTCCGATCAGCGACCGCGTCACCGTCGCGTCGAGCCCGCGCTCTACGCCGTCGTCCAGTTTGGCGCGGGCAAACGCGAGGAAGTCCGAGCACTGGCGACCCTGCACGTCGATGATCTGGACGTACTCGCCGGCCCGCACCTCGTAGCTGGCAGCCGTGGCGGCGTCGATGCGGAAGTCGAGCCGCGGCTCGGCCAGCGGCGCCGGGAGCTCTGACCAATCGCGCCGGACCGGGTTCGCGCGACGGACCTCGACCAGCACCTCCGAGCCGGGGCGCTCGCCGTCGACGATCCGTCCCGACGGCGCGGCGACGATCAGCGTCGCGTCGCGCCCGGCGGTCAGCACCACGTCGGCCGCCGGCGGCGAGTCCGGCCCAAACAGCCGAGCGCATCGCGCTTCGCGCGGATCGAGCCCGGCGTCGCGCAGGCCGGCGAGGAAGCCGTCGCCGCCCCGGGCTCGCAGCAGGCCGCTCAGCACGCCGGCGGGGGCGTCGTGGCTGATGCCCAGCGCCGCCGCGCCGCCGTCGGCGTCGCCCGCGAGTGCCGTCAGCTCCGCCACCTGCCCGCCGTGGCGGTCGATCACCCGGACGCGATCGTCTCCCGACAGGGCGATCACGGTCGCTCCGCCCGGGGCGACCCTGTAGTTCTCGACTGCCGGGTGGGCGAGCGACAGCCCACCGCTCGAAAAGCGCCCAGGCTCGGTCACCATCGTGACCTAGACTACGCCGTCGAGCTGCTCTATACAAATATGTTCAACCCGTCCCCTCACCCGGGCCGACGGCGCCCCGTCATCGGCGTGTCGGTGAGCATGCATGACTTCGGCGACTACGGCGGGGTCGGCGTCCAGCGTCCGCTGTACCTCGCCGGCGGCCTGCCCTTGATGCTCCCGCAGCTGCCCGACGCGATCATGGACGCGCTGGACCGGGTCGACGCGGTCGTGCTCGCCCCCGGCCGCGACATCGATCCGGCCCGGTACGGGCAGGCGCCCGACCCGCTGCTGGCGCCGATCGAGCCACGCCGCGACGCGTTCGAGTTCGCGCTGGCACCGGCGGCGCTGGCGCACGGGCTGCCGGTGCTCGGCATCTGCCGCGGCATGCAGGTCCTCAACGTCGCCCTCGGCGGCACGCTGGTCCAGGACGTGCGCCTGCGCGACGGCTGGCGCGAGCATCCGTCCGATCCGGGGTGGCAGAGCTGGAAGCGGATGGAGACGGTCGCGCTCGGCGAGACCGATGACGCTCACCGGATCGAGATTCCCGACCATCCGCGCCACCCGATCGCGATCGCGCAGCCGAGCATCCTGGCGGCGGCGCTCGGCGGCGACGAGGCGACCGTCAACTCGTTTCACCACCAGGCGCTCGACGAGCTGGGGGAGGGGCTGCGGGTGACCGCGATCGCCCCCGACGGCGTCGTGGAGGCGATCGAGCTCGGCGAAGGGCCGGGCCGGCACCGGGTTCTCGGGGTGCAGTGGGAGCTGCAGGAGGAGTGGCGTATCGACGCGCGCTTCGCGGGCGTGTTCAGCTGGTTCGTCGCGGCGGCCGCGGAGTACGCCGCGCGAACCACCGCGCACGCCTGACCTCACGCCGCGCGAAGGCGCGGGCCACGGACCTGCGACCCCGCCGCCTCCGGCCACGGCAGCTGGGCCTGGGACTCGGCGATCTCCTCCAGCACGGCGAGGATCTCCGGCGCCGCCGGGGTCGTCGTGCCGGCGGCTCGATCGACGTGCAGCAGCATGTGCTCCCCGGTGGCGACCGGGGCGTCGTCCTGCGCTCGGCGCATCTCGTGGAACAGGTGCAGCCGCTTCTCGTCGTGGCCGAGCAGCCGGGTGGTCACGGACAGGCGGTCACCGGCGTGCACCTCGCCGAGATGGCGGATGTGAGTCTCCACCGTGTAGTAGGACCGGCCGGCGTCGATGTAGGGACCGAGGATCCCGATCCGGCGCAGGAAGGCGTCGGTCGTGTCGGCGAGCACCTCGAGGTAGCGGCTCTCGGTCATGTGGCCGTTGTAGTCGATCCATTCCGGCGCCGCCAGCACCTCGTGCAGGCGCAGGCGCCCGTCCGCGGCCGCCGAGCCGTCCGATCGCGCGCCGGCGCGTTCGTACAGCTCGCGCTCGGTCCGGGCCACCACCTCGCCGGCGGCAAAGCCCTCACCGGCCAGCCCGCGCAGCACCGCCACCAGGCAGTCGTCGCGGATCCGCTCGAGCTCGGCGATCGAGCGGCCGCCGGCCTGGGCGTCGGATTGGGCCACGAGCTTGTCGAGCAGCGCCTGATCGAGCACGGGCACGTCCATCAGGTGGGTCCACGGCAGCGCCAGCGCCGGCCCGAACTGGGCCATGAAATGCCGCATCCCGGCGTCGCCGCCGGCCAGCCGGTAGGTGAGGAACGTGCCCATCGCCGACCAGCGCAGGCCGGCGCCGAAGCGGATCGCGTCGTCGATCTCCTCGACGGTCGCCACGTCGTCAGCGACGAGCCACAGCGCCTCGCGCCACAGCGCCTCGAGCAGCCGGTCGGCGATGAACCCGTCCACCTCGCGGCGCACGACCAGCGGCTTCATCGCGACCGCTCGGTACATGGCAGCGGCGCGCTCGACGAACTCCGGTGACGTTCGGTCCGCGGCGACGATCTCGACCAGCGGCAGCAGGTACACCGGGTTGAACGGATGCCCGACGATGAACCGCTCGGGTCCGCGCATGCCGTCCGCCAGGCGCGATGGGAGCAGCCCCGAGGTCGAGGTGGCGATGATCGCGTGCGGCGGCGCGGCCTCGGCGGCCTGGGCCAGCAGCGAGATCTTCAGCGCCTCGCGCTCGGGCGCGCTCTCCTGGACGAGGTCAACGCCGGTCACCGCCGCCTCGACCGTGTCGACGAGCGTCAGCGAGCCCTCGGCCGGCAACGGCGCCAGCGTCAGCCGCCGCCACGATCGGCGGGCCTTTTCGAGCGTCGTGACAACGGCCTGTGCCGCAGTCGGGGATGGGTCGAACAGCTGTACGTCGGAGCCGGCGAGCAGGAATCGGGCCGCCCAGCCACCGCCGATGACGCCGGCGCCGAGCACCCCGACCCGGCCTGGGGCGGCGCCTGAATCAGTCACGGGCGCGCAACGCGAGCCGGTCTCGGACCTCGTCGGGCCCGAGGATGCGGACGTTCATCGCGCGCAGGATCGTGCTCGCGCGCTCCACCAGCTCCGCGTTGGTCGCCATCTGGCCCGGTCCGAGGTACAGGTTGTCCTCCAGTCCGACCCGAACGTTGCCGCCGGCGAGCACGGCCATCGCCACGTAGGGCAGCTGCATCCGCCCGATCGAGAACGCCGAGAAGACCGCCCCCGGCGGCAGCGATCCAACGAGGTGCAGCAGCGTCCCCGGATCGTCGGGCGCGCCATAGCGGATACCCAGGCACAGCTGGATCAGGACCGGGTCGTCGATCAGTCCTTCGGCGATCAGGTCCTTGACCATCACGAGCTGGCCGGTGTCGAACACCTCGAGCTCCGGGCGCACGCCGAGCTCCTGGACCTGGCGGGCCATCGCCCGCAGCATGTCCGGAGTGTTCGTCATCACGTAGTCGCCGCCGCCGGCGAAGTTCATCGTCCCGCAGTCCAGCGTGCAGATCTCCGGCCTCAGGTCCGCCACGTGGGCGAGGCGCTCCCGGGCCCCGACCATGTCGGTCTCGGCCTCGTTGACCGGCAGCGGGGCATCGGTCCCGCCGAGCACGAGATCGCCGCCCATCCCCGACGTGAGGTTGATGATCACGTCGACGTCGGCGGCGCGGATGAGCGCCACCGCGCGGCGGTAGCGCTCCACGTCGCGAGAGCCCTTGCCGGTGGCCGGATCGCGGACGTGGATGTGGGCGACGGCGGCGCCCGCCCGGGCGGCGTCGAGCGCCGCTTGCGCGATCTGCTCGGGGGTCACCGGAACGAGGTCCGAGCGCGCCGTGGTGTCCCCGGCGCCGGTGAGCGCGCAGGTGATGAACGCCTCGGTGTTCACCGCTCCAACGCGGCCTCGACCGTCGGGGTGTTGGCCAGCAGCTTGCCGGTGTACTGGGCCTTGGGCGAGTTGAACACCTCGAGCGTCGGCCCGGACTCGACGATGCTGCCGTCGGTCATCACCACCACGCGATCGGCGATGGTGCGGATCAGGGCGAGGTTGTGGGTGATGAACAGCATGCTGAGGCCGGTCTGCACCCGCAGCTCGCGCAGCAGCTCGACGATCGCCGCCTGCACCGACACATCGAGCGCCGAGGTGATCTCGTCGCACACCAGCAATGACGGCTCGGCCGCCAGCGCCCGGGCGACCGCCACGCGCTGACGCTCGCCACCCGACAGCTGATCCGGATACCGGTTGGCGGCGGCGGCGGAGAGCGCCACCCGTTCCAGGCACTCGCCGACGCGGCGACCGGTGTCTCGTTTATGGCCGGGGAAGAACAGCTGCAGCTGGCGGGCGATCGTCTGCCCAACGGTGCGGCGCGGGTTCAGCGACGCGTACGGGTTCTGGAACACGTACTGGATCTGTTTGCGCGCCAGCGCGCTGCGGGCGCGGGCGCTCTCGGGCAGACGTTCGCCGTCGAGGGTGATGTCCCCGGTGTAGTTGTTGTGCAGGCCGGCGATGCATCGCGCCAGCGTCGTTTTGCCGCTGCCGGACTCGCCCACCAGCGCGACGCATTCGTTGCGGCGGACGAGCACGTCGATGTCGTGCAACACGTGGTCCGAGCCGTGCCGGCCGTTGAGATTCTCCACCGCGATCACCACGTCGCCGGCCTGCGCCGCGTCCGCCGCGGTACCGGTCGTCGGCACCTCGGCGGGCGCCTCCGCCGCGCGGTAGCAGTACACGCTGTGGCCGGCCTCGAACTCCGTTGCCGGCGGGAACGCCTCGCGGCAGCGGTCCTGCGCGAGGTCGCAGCGGGGATGGAAGAAGCAGCCGCTGGGGCGATTGCCGGGTAACGGCGCCCGCCCGGGGATTCCGATCACGGCGCGCTTGCCGGCCAGGTCGGGGACCGCCCGCAGCAGCTTGCGCGTGTACGGATGGCGGGGCTGGGAGAAGATCGCGTCCCGCGGACCGCGCTCGATGATCCGCCCGGCGTACATCACCGCGACGTGATCGGCCAGCTCGGCCACCACCGCGAGGTCGTGACTGACGTAGAGCGCCGCGACCTGGTGGCTACGGCACAGGTCGCGGATCGTCTCGAGCACCCGCGCCTGGGTGGTGACGTCGAGACCGGTCGTCGGCTCGTCGCAGACGATCACGTGCGGCCGGCAGGCGAACGCCATCGCGATCGCGACGCGCTGCTGCTGCCCGCCTGAGAGCTGGTGCGGATAGCGGCGCAGGAACTCGTCGGTGCCCGGCAGCGCCACCTCTTCCAGCGTCTCGCGCACGCGAGCCCGCTGATCCTCGTCGCTCGTCTCGCCGGCATGGGCCTCGAGCATCTCCGCCAGCTGACGCCCGATCCGCAGCGCCGGGTTCAGCGCGGTCCCCGGGTCCTGCGGGATATAGGACACGGTCCCGCCGCGCATCTTGCGCAGCTCGTTGGCGGCCATCGCGGCGAGCGGCCGGCCGTCGATGAGGATCTCCCCGCCGGTGACCTTGCCGCCGGGACGGCAGTAGCCGAGCAGCGCCATGCCGACGGTCGTCTTGCCGCTGCCGGACTCGCCGACCAGCCCCAGGACCTCGCCGGCGCGGACCTCGAGCAGGATCCCGTCGACGATGTCGGCGCCGGTGGAGGTCAGGTCAATCTTCAGGTCGGTGACCGTCACCGCGGTCGTGGGCGGTTCGGCAATCGCCATCGTCACTCTCCTCGGTCGATGCCGATCGCCGCGCGGGCGAAGCCGTCGGTCAGCAGGTTGGTCCCGATCGTCAGCAGCGCGATCGCGAGCACCGGGAGCAGTACGCCCCACGGTTGAACGGTGACCGCGAGCCGGTTCTCCTGGATCATCAGCCCCCAGTCGGCCTTGGGCGGCTGGAGCCCGACACCGAGGAAGTTGATGGAAGCGATCAACCCGATCGAGTAGGTCAGCCGCAGTCCCAGCTCGACCAGCAGCGGGCTGGTCACGTTGGGCAACAGCTCGCCGAAGATGATCCGGCTGCGTGATTCGCCCACCGCCTCCGCCGCCTTGACGAAGTCTCGCTCCACCACCTGCAGGGAGGCGCCGCGGATCACCCTCGCCACCCGCGGGGCGTGCGAGAGGCCGACGATCAGGATGATCAGCGGCACGCTCGGTCCGAATGCGGCCAGCAGCAGCAGCGCGAGGACGATTTGCGGGAAGGCCATGAACACGTCGGCGATGCGCATCAGGACCTCGTCGGCGATCCCGCCGATGTAGGCGGCGGTCAACCCCACCACCAGGCCGAGCCCGACGCCGAGCAACGTGGCGGACACCGACATGCCGAGCACGCTGCTGCCGCCGTGCAGGAACCGGCTCCACACGTCACGGCCGAGGCTGTCGCCGCCGAACAGCGCCTGACTGGACGGCGGGCTGTTGGGGGCGGTGACGAACTGATCGGGCGAGTCGGGCGCGATCAGCGGACCGCCGAGGGCGACGATCACCATGAACACGAAGATGGTCAGCCCGATCCGGGCGCGCCATTGGCGCAGCGTGCCGCGCAGCAGCACCGACCACTGACGCTGGCGCATCGCCGGCGGCGCCGCGGCGGGGTGGACGGGGTGGGCGGGATCCGGGTCCGCGGTGATCGCCGGAGTGCTCATCGTCCTGCCGTCCTCAGCCGAGGGGTCACGACGATCGTC
The DNA here is from genome assembly GCA_036509295.1 of Solirubrobacteraceae bacterium. Lineage (GTDB taxonomy): Bacteria > Actinomycetota > Thermoleophilia > Solirubrobacterales > Solirubrobacteraceae > Palsa-465. Next base: position 14,358 of record DATCFW010000124.1, read on the forward strand.
AACACGTCGGCCACGACGTTCACCACCACGTAGACGGCGGCGATGATGATCGCCAGCGCCTGCACCTCGGGCACATCGCGGTTCCCGACGGCATCGACGAGCGCCGACCCGATCCCCGGGAAGTTGAACACGTACTCGACCACGACCACCCCGCCGGCCATGTAGGCCAACTGGAGCGCCGACACCTGGATCGCCGGGACGATCGCGTTGGGCACGGCGTGGCGCCAGATGACCGTGCGGTTGGGCAGTCCCTTCAGCCGCGCCATCGTCACGTAATCGGACTCGAGCACCTCGACCATCGAGGCGCGCATGATCCGGGCGATGTAAGGCGTGACGGCGATGATCAGGGTCGCCGCCGGCAGGATCACCACGTTGAGCGCGTTCCACGCATGCTCCCCCGGTGGGATGATCGACACCGCCGGGAACACGTGTGACACGTTCGTCGCCAGCAGCAGCACCAGGGCGATTCCGATCACGAACTCGGGCAGCGCCGCCAGCGCCAGCGTGACGGTGGAGAGAATGTGGTCCGCCGGCTTGTCGCGGCTAACCGCCATCCACACGCCGAGCGCGATCGACAGCGGGATGGCGATGATCGCCGACACCAGCACGAGGAACCCCGAGTTCAGGATCCGGCCGCTGATCAGCTGCGACACCGGTTGCTGGGTGGCGGCCGAGATCCCTAGGTTTCCGGTGAGGATGTGGCCCAGCCACGAGAAGTACTGCGCGAACACCGACCGGTCGAGATGCAGCTGTTGCGTGAGCGCCGCCAGCCGGGCCGGCGTCGCGTTGCGGCCGAGGATCGCACGGGCCGCGTTCCCGGGCAGTGCCTGGGTGGCCGCGAACACGACGATCGACACCAACAGCAGCGTCAGCAGCCCGAGGAGGATGCGTCGGAGCAGAAATCGGCTCATGGCTGTGTCACCTCCGCTCGTCGCCTACGCCGTGAACCCCACGTTCTTGAACCAGTAGTTGCCCAGCGGGAAGCCGGACTTCGACTCCACGAAGCCGCCCAGTTTGGCGCTGTAGGCGTCGATCTGGTTGGAGTAGTAAGGGATGATGTAGCCGCCGGTGTTGTACTCGATCGTCTCGGCCTGCTGCAGGATCTGGCTGCGCTTGGAGGCGTCGAGCTCGGCGCGAGCCTGGCCGATCAGCTTGATGAACGTCGGGTCGGCCCAGTGGGTCTCGTTGAACGGCGAGGTCGGCAGGCTGCCCTGGGCGACCTGCGGCAGGTACTCGCGGGTGGCCCAGAAGTCCTGGGCGAACGTCCACTTCAGGTAATTGGGCCCGTAGAAGGTGCCAGTGTCGAGCTTCTGCAGCTTGACGGTGACCCCGGCCCCGGTGGCCTGCTGGGCGAACACCTCGGCGGCCTGGACCACGCCCTGAAACACCGGGGCGGTCGTCAGCTGCACCGTCAGCCCGGCGTGGCCGGCCTGCTTGAGCAGCGACTTGGCCTGCTCCAGGTCCTGATGGCGCTGGGGGAGCGACGCGTCGTAGGCGGGGTCAAACGGCGAGTACATGTCGTTGGCGATCCGGCCCTGCCCGGACAGCACCTGCTCGACCATCTGGGGGCGGTTGACGATCAGGCGCATCGCCTGGCGGACGCGCACGTCGGAGAACGGAGCCTGGTCGACGCGCATCGTGAACGGCTGCCACTCGCCGGTGTGCGAGATGAGCACCTTCAGCGCTGAGTTTGACTGCACCTGTGAGATCTGGCCAGTGGGCAGGTTGTCGATCGCCTGGACCTGGCCGCCGAGCAGTGCGTTGACCCGCGCGGTGTCATCGGTGAAGTCGATGATCGTCAGCGTGTCGACGTACGGCTTACCGTGCTGCCAATAGTTGGGGAACTTCTTGAACACGCTCTGCTGGCCGGGAGAGAAGCTCTCGTACATGAAGGCGCCGGTGCCGACCGGCTTGGCCGGGTCATAGCCGACCGGCACGATCGAGTTGAAGTACTGGCCGATGTCGTCCAGGAACGCGGCGTTGGCGAACTTCAGGGGAATCCGCACGCTCGAGCTCGACAGCTTCTTGATGTTCTTGACGTCCACGTAGCCGATCGACGCGGCGCCGACCTTGGGATCCTTGGCATCGAGGATCCGCTGAAGCGAGAAGATCACGTCGTCGGCGGACACCGTCTTGCCGTTGTGGAACTCGATCCCCGGCCGGATCTTGACAATCCAGGAGTCGGCCTTGCCGTGCTCGGCCTCGATCGACTCCGCCACCATCATCTCCAGTGTCCCGAAGCTCGGCGGGCGCACCGCGAGCGGCTCGTACAGGTTCCAGCACCGCATGATGTCGGTGTCGGCGGTCGGCAGGTGAGCGTCGATGGTGTCCTTGGCGCCGCCGCCGGTGGCGCCGACGCTGAGGCTGCCGCCGGACTTCAGGGCGCCAGTGCTGGGCGGACTGGACGCCGCGCTACTCGACGCGCCGCCGCTGCTGCTCGAACCGCAGGCGGCCAGCAGTCCGCCGGCGGTGAGCATCGCGCCTCCGGTCAACGCCCCGCGTACGACCTGACGCCGGGTCAGCCCGCCGCCGTCGTGTCCTGAAAACTCGTTGTCGGTCACCCCAGGCTCCCCTCGTGGTGGATTCGTGTCATGAGACAAGGCTTTCGGTGCTGGCCACGCGGTCGGCGTAGCGCATCGTCTCCCGGCCGA
>DATCFW010000125.1:0-2025 GCA_036509295.1 Solirubrobacteraceae bacterium
CGTCACGGCTGCGCCGCCGCCCGTCGTGGTGGTGGCGGTAGGGGTGCCCGCCGCGCCGACGGCCGGCACGGTGCCGGCGGGGGTGGGGGTGGACGACGTGCCGGGGGCGGAGGGGGTGCCCGGGGTGGTGGGGGCGGAGGGGGTACCCGGGACCGTGGCGATGGGGCTCGTGCCGGCGGGGCGCGTGCGAGAGGTCTTGGATTGCGCTCCGGCCGTGGTGAGCGACGCGACGGCGGCCGCGGCGTGACGGAACCGCGAATGGCGGGAGCCGGATCGGGAGGCGCCGGTCGAGTGGGTCTCCCCGGAGGCGAGCGCCACCGCCGGGGTCGAGGTCGCGGTCACGACGACGGCGGTGGCCAGAGCGGCGAACCGCTGGCGCACGCCGATCGAGGGCCGCGGGGCGGGGCGGAAGCCGGGCGAGAGGACGAGTTGCCGCGGCGTTGCGATCCGCAGGCCCGGGGTGGGCAGCGCGAGCGCAAAGCCGTCACCGGCCTGCACGGTGAACAGGGCCTCGGGGGCCCGCACCACATCGAGCGGCAACGCGAACGAAGCCCGCCAGAGCAGCTCGCTGCCGCCCCGGCGACCGGTCAGCAGACGCCGCTCCAGCCCGCACGCACTGGCGGCGGCGTAGACGAGGTCCTCGCCGACGCCATCGGGGTCAACGACCAGGTGCGCGGCCCACGGCGCCCGCAGCTCGCCCCCCAGTCCGGCCAGCACCCGCAGGATCGCCCACTCGTTTCCAACTCGCCCGTAGTCGAAGCGCTCGATCGTCGGGCCGCTGGACGGACGTCCGAGCTGAGCTGGAATCTGCGCGCGGGACATAGTCTTTTATGTCGTCCGTATGGCGCGCTGCGAGACCCCACCAAGGTCTAGTAGCTGCGCGGCCGCTGGCGGGTACCGCTTGCGCGCGACGCGCTGCGTCAGGTGAACCGAACCCGCGCTCGCCGAGGGGGCAACCTCAGGCGCGGCCACGGCGCCTTCACCGAGCGCCCGCGGCGCTGGCCGGCGGGATCAGCGGATGGCGTCGTAGACGTGGAACATCGGCAGGTACATCGCCACGACCATGAATCCGACGATGCCGCCGACGACGACGATCATCAGCGGCTCGAGGATCGAGGTCAGCCCCTTGATGGCGACATCGACCTGCTCCTCGTAGAAATCCGCCACCTTGCCGAGCGTCGCATCGAGCGCTCCCGTCTCCTCACCGACGCGCACCATGTTGGTCACCAGCGACGGGAAGATCTCCTCGGTGCCCAGCGCGGTCGCGATCATGCCGCCGCCCTGGACCGAGTCGCGCACCGCGTGCATCGCACGCTCGACCACCGCGTTGCCGGCGGTGCGGCCCGTCACGTCGATCGCCTCGAGCATCGGAACGCCCGCGGTCGTCAGTGAGGACAGGGTGCGCGCCCAGCGGGCCAGTGAGATCTTCTGGACGACCGAGCCGATCTTGAACGGTGCCTTGAGGCGCATGCGGTCCCATGTCGGGCGCCCTTTCTTGGAGTTCTTCCACTGGCGAAAGCCGAAGACGACCCCGAACCCGCCGCCGAACACGAGATACCACCGGCCGCGCACGAAATGCGAGACAGAGATCGTGTCGGCGGTCAGCGTCGGCATCTTCCCGTTGAACTCCTTGAACACCCCGGCGAAGACGGGGATGATGAACAGGAGCATCGCCGTGAGGACGCACAGCGCGATGGAGCTCACCACCGCCGGGTAGATCATGGCCGCCTTGACCTGGCGGCGCAGCTTGTTCTGAGCCTCGAGCTGCTCGGCCACGCGCAGCAGCGCGTCCTCGAGGAAGCCGCCGGTCTCACCGGCGCGGAGCATCGCGACGTATAGCTCGGAGAAGATCTTCGGGTGCCGGGCGAGCCCGTCTGACAGCGAACTGCCGCTCTCGATGCTCTGGCGCACCTCGATGATGGTGGCCTTCAGGCGCTTGCTCTCGGTCTGGGTCTCGAGCACGGTGAGCGCCCGCATCAGGGACAGTCCGGACGAGATCATCGTCGCGAGCTGGCGCGTCATCAG
>DATCFW010000126.1:0-3724 GCA_036509295.1 Solirubrobacteraceae bacterium
CACGACGCCCGCTTCGACCCCCACCAGCGGCTCGCGGTCCTCGCCGCCGAGCAGGTCAATGTCCTGTGCATGGCGCCGACCGAATACCGAGTGATCGCCAAGCACGCCGACCTGGCGCCCGTCCCCTCCTTACACGGCCTAGTGGCCGCCGGCGAGGCGCTCAACCCCGAGGTGCTGCGCGCCTTCCAGGACGGCATGGGCGTCGACATCCGCGACGGCTACGGCCAGACCGAGACCGGTCAGCTGACCGGGATGCCGGCGGGCGGCGCCGTCCGGCCGGGATCGATGGGCCGCCCGTTGCCGGGGGTGGCGCTCGAGCTGGTGGACGGCGAGCTCGTCCTCTCAGACCCCCGGACCGATCCCACCTTCTTCGTCGCCCACCTCGATGGCACGCCGGCGCCCGAGCACGAGCCCTGGCACACCGGCGACCGGGTCCAGCGCGACGACGATGGCTACCTTTATTTCGAGGGCCGTAACGACGATCTGATCATCTCCGCCGGGTACCGCATCGGGCCGTTCGAGGTCGAGTCGGCCCTCGTCTCGCACAGCGCGGTGGCCGAAGCGGCCGTCGTGGCCGCCCCCGACGACGAGCGCGGCGCGGTCGTGCGGGCCGTAATCGTGCTGCGCGACGGGTTCGCACCCAGCGACGCGCTCATCACCGAGCTCCAGGATCACGTCAAGCGCGAGACGGCTCCGTACAAATACCCGCGGATCGTCGAGTTCGCCGCGGACCTACCCAAGACCGCGAGCGGCAAGGTGCAGCGCGCGGTGCTGCGGGGCGCGTCCTAGCGGGCCTCCCACTACCCTGCTGCCCATGACCGAATACCGCCCCGCGATCGGCATCTCCACCCCGTTCACGCAGGCCAGCTACGGCGTCTGGAACCAGCGATCGGCCGTGCTGCCGGCGGGCTACGTCGAAGCGGTCAGCCGGGCCGGTGGCCTGGCGCTGATGGTGGCCCCCGAGCCCGAGCTGGTGGCCGAGCCCGACGATCTCCTGCACCGGCTCGATGGTCTGATCGTCTCCGGCGGCGTCGACCTCGACCCGGCGTCCTACGGCGCCGAGCCCCACCCGCAGACCCGGGGCTCGACGCGGGACCGCGACGACTTCGAGATCGCGCTCATCCGCCGGGCGGTGGAGATCGACCTCCCGGTGCTGGGGATCTGCCGCGGGATGCAGGTCCTCAACGTCGCCCTCGGCGGAACCCTGTTGCAGCACCTGCCCGAGACGTTCGGCCACGAGCATCACCGGCGCGTGCCCGGGAACTTCGACGCGGCCGATCACGACGTCCGTCTGGCGCCCGGCTCGCTGGCGGCACAGGCGGCCGGCGAGCTGCTGCACACCGCCAAGTCCCATCACCACCAGGGCGTCGATGAGATCGGCGCCGGACTGATCGTCACCGGCAGCTCGACGATTGACGATCTCGCCGAGGCGTTCGAGCTGCCCGACCGCCGGTTCGTGCTCGGCGTGCAATGGCATCCGGAGGCCGACGAGCGCAGCGGAGTCATCGGCGCGCTGGTGGCGGCGGCCGCCGAGTTTCGCTCGGCCCGCGCCCCCGTCGCCTGACGGCGCGCCGCACGCCGTGCCGCGGCACGGCACGGCACGGCACGGCACGGCACGGCTCAGCGAATCACCAGCGGCTTGTCGTAACCGGCTTCCCGCACGGTCCGGCGCACCTGCTCGGCGTGCTCGGGCCCGCGCGTCTCGAGCACCAGTTGAACCGCCGACTCCCGCACGTGCAGGTCAAAGCCCTCCCGGATGTGCTCCACGTCCAGCACATTGGCGCCGGTGTCCCCGATGAGAGTCAACAGCAGCGCCAGCGCACCCGGACGGTCCGGCAGCCGGGCGAGCAGCACGTACCGGCGTCCAGCCTGGCTTTCATGGCGGCGCGCAATCTGCGCCAGCAGCCCGGGATCCACGTTCCCGCCCGACAGGATCACCGCCGTGGTTCCGCCGCCCCCGCTCTCGATCCGTTCGGCGAGCACCGCGGCGACGCCAACCGCGCCGGCGCCCTCGACGACGAGCTTCGCGCGCTCCAAGAGGAACACCATGGCCTCGGCGACCTCATCCTCGGTCACGACGACCAGCGCGTCGACCCAACGGTCGATCAGCCCGAGCGTGAGCCGTCCCGGGCGTTTGACGGCGATTCCGTCCGCGATGGTGCGAGCCGACTTCACCGCCACCGGCTCGCCCGCCTCGAGTGACGCCAGCAGCGGCGCGCACGCCTCCGCCTGGACCCCGATCACCTCGACGTCGGGGAGCTGCGACTTCACCGCGATCGCCACGCCGCTGATCAGCCCACCCCCACCAACCGGGACGATCACTCGTGACAACTCCGGCACCTGCTCCACGAGTTCCAGCCCGAGACTGCCCTGTCCCGCGATCACCACCGGGTCGTCGAATGGATGCACGAACGCCAGCCCCGACTCGCGCGCCCGATCCTCGGCCGCCGCCAGCGATTCGCTGACGGTCTCTCCCACTAGGTGGACGCGAGCGCCGAGCGCGGTGGTGGCGTTCGCCTTGGAGATCGGCGCGGACTCGGGCATGAACACCTCGCACTCGAGCCCTCGCTCCCTCGCCGCGTAGGCGACGGCCTGCGCGTGGTTTCCGGCGCTCGCCGTCACCACCCCCCCGTCGCAGGGACCCTCGAGCGAGGCGATCTTAGCCAGCGCTCCGCGCAGCTTGAACGAGCCGGTCCGCTGGAGGTTCTCGGCCTTCAGGGCGACGTTGATCCCGGTCCGTCGCGCCAGGGTCCGGGAGCTGAGGACCGGGGTCCGCCGAACCACGCCGACGCTCGCCGCCGCCGCCCGGCGAATGTCCTCGATGGACACAGGTTCGTCGTGGTGGGTGCGATCTGGAGGGGTCATGGAAGGGATCGATGGGCCGGCGACCGCACCTCTCAGCCGGGCAGCGCCACCACCGCGTCCATCTCGACCTGGGCGCCGCGCGGCAGCGCCACCACGCCGATCGCCACGCGAGCCGGCGGGCTGGACTCGAAGAACGAGCCGTAGACGTCGTTGACGGCCGAGAAGGCCGACATGTCGGTCAGGTAGATCGTCACCCGCACCGCGTCACCCAGGGTGACTCCGGCCGCCTGGCAGACCGCGGCCAGGTTCTCCAGGCACCGCCCCGCCTGGTCGGCGGCGGTGGCGCCCACCAGGTCGCCGGTGCGCGGATCGAGCGGTATCTGGCCCGAGCAGAACAGCAACCCTCCGGCGGCGACCGCGTGGACGTAGGGCCCGATCGCCGCGGGAGCATTGGGCGCCGTGACCGGTTCTCGGTTTCCAGCCAACTCGTCTCCTCTCCTCTAGAAGCAGTCTGACAAGCGTATTGCCCGGATCGCGCCGAGGTAGCCTCCCCCACGATGGCTAACCGACTCGCCGCTGAGACGTCCCCGTACCTGCTCCAGCACCGGGACAACCCCGTCGACTGGTACCCGTGGGGCCCGGAAGCGCTCGCGCGAGCTCGCGCTCTCGATCGCCCGCTGCTCGTCTCGATCGGGTACTCCGCGTGCCATTGGTGCCACGTGATGGAGCGCGAGTCTTTCGAGGATCCGCGGGTCGCAGCGCTGATGAACGAGAGCTTCGTCTGCATCAAGGTCGATCGGGAGGAGCGCCCCGACGTCGATGCCGTATGCATGGAGGCGTGCCAGACGATGACCGGGCAGGGTGGCTGGCCGCTGAACGCCTTCCTCACCCCCGAGCAGGCGCCGTTCTACGTCGGCAC
>DATCFW010000127.1:0-3259 GCA_036509295.1 Solirubrobacteraceae bacterium
CAGCACGAGAGCGAGACCGACGACGGTCGCAACCATGGCGGTCCGCCGCCCTGTCTGTCCTACTCGCCTTGATCCTGGCACCAACCGCACCGGGTTCCCCTGGGTCGCCTTTCCAGAGCATTACCCATTACTCATCAAACCGAACCAAGACCACCCGATCGGGCGCGCTCAGTGCGATCGGCGGCGGCGCTCCTTGAGCCATTCCGGTCCGGTCTGCCGCCCCGGTCGCTGCTTGTGAGAGAGCGCGCTATCGAGCGGCGGCGGGGCACCATCCTCGAGCTTCCGCGGCGGGCGCGAGCGCTCGCGGTCCTCGGTGAGGCCGACCTCGTAGAAGATGAGGCTGATGATCCCGACGAGCCCGAGGCCGACGAACACCGTGGCCAGGGTGCCGCCTGCGGTACCGGAGACCGCGACCCCGCACGCGATCCCGATGAGGATGAACAGGACGGAGCCGCCGTAGCGGATCGTCCGGGTCCGGCGGCTCACTCGCTCGTCGCTTCCAGCAGGTGCCGATGCGGCGAGCGACGACGCGCCCGATCCAGGACAGGATCCCGAGCGCGCCGCTCGCCGACCGGCACGGTGTTAGTCCTCCGTCGAGTCTCCGTTGTCCGAGGACGGGATGTCCAGATCGGCCAGCTCCTCGGCGAAGCCGAGCGATGAGCCGCCGTTGCCGATGTTCTCCAGATCACTGAGGTCAGGCTCGATGCCGCCGCCGAAGCCGGTCAGGGACTCGCCGTCGGTGAGGCCGAGCTCGGCCGCCAGATCGTCGTGGTCGAGCAGTCCGACCTCGTCGATCCCGCGGGGCAGCGGCTCGGAGGGCTCGATCTCGATCCGCCGGTAGCGCTTCAGGCCGGTGGCCGCCGGGATCAGCTTCCCGATGATCACGTTCTCCTTGAGCCCGTTGAGACGGTCGATCTTGCCCTCCAGGGCGGCGTCGGTGAGGACCTTGGTCGTCTCCTGGAAGGAGGCGGCCGACAGGAACGAGTCCGTGTTCAGCGAGGCCTTGGTGATCCCGAGGATGATCTCCTCGGCCTGGGCGGCCTCGCCGCCGGCATCGATCACCACCTGGTTGATCTTGGCGTATTCGAACCGATCGACGAACTGACCGGGCAGCAGGTCGGTGTCGCCCTTCTGGTCGACCCGCACCTTCTTGAGCATCTGGCGCACGATCAGCTCGATGTGCTTGTCATTGATGTCCACGCCCTGGGACTTGTAGACCTCCTGGACCTCGCGCACGAAGTACAGCTCGGTCTCGGTCCGTCCCCGGATCGCCAGCAGCTCGTGCGGGTACAGCGACCCCTCGTTGAGCTGGGTGCCCGGCTCGATCGACTTGCCCGACTCGACGTAGAGCAGGGTCCGCCGCGGGAACGTGTGGCGATGCTCCTCACCGCCATCGTCGGTGATGACGACCGTGATTGCCTTGTCCGAGTCCTCGATCGACACCTTGCCGCCGATCTCGGAGATCTTGGCCAGACCCTTGGGCTTGCGGGCCTCGAACAGCTCCACGACCCGCGGCAGGCCGTGCGTGATGTCCGCGCCGGCGACGCCGCCGGTGTGGAACGTCCGCATCGTCAGCTGGGTTCCGGGCTCGCCGATCGACTGGGCGGCGATGATGCCGACCGCGTCGCCGATCTGGGCGAGCTTGCCGGTCGCCATCGAGCGCCCGTAGCACGCCTGGCACACACCGGTCGGAGCCTCGCACTTGAGCACCGAGCGGACCGGGACCGAGATGAGCGTCCCCTTATCGGTGTCCTCCTGCCAGGCCTCGGCGATGTCGACCAGCTCGGCGCGGTCGATCTCCTTGCCCTGCTCCACCATCACGCGGCCACGCTTGGTGGCGATGTCCCGGGCGGCGATCCGGCCGATCAGGGCGGTGTTGGCAGCCCCGGTGGGTCGCAGCCCCCGGGTCTCGGGATCCACTTCCAGCTCGGAGACCGGCATGTCGATGAACTGCTCGGTGCCACAGTCGTCCTGGCGGATGATCACGTCCTGGGAGACGTCCACCAGGCGCCGGGTCAGGTAGCCCGAGTCAGCGGTGCGCAGCGCCGTGTCGGCCAGACCCTTACGGGCACCGTGGGTCGAGATGAAGTACTCGAGCACGGTCAGGCCCTCCATGAAGTTGGCCTTGATCGGACGCTCGATGATCTCGCCCTTCGGATTGGCCATCAGCCCGCGCATCCCGGCCAGCTGACGGATCTGCGAGAACGACCCGCGGGCTCCGGAGTTGGCCATCATGGCGATCGGGTTGAGGTTATCCAGGTGGGCGTACAGCGCCTCACCGACCTCGTTGGTGGCGCGGTCCCACAGGCCGGTCACGGCCTCGTGGCGCTCCTCCTGGGTGATCTCACCATCGTCGTACTGAGCCTCGATCGTCACCAGCTCGGCGTCGTAACGCGCCAGGATCTCCGGCTTTGACGGCGGAGTCTGGACGTCGTTCTTGGAGAACGTCACCCCGGCACGGGTCGCGTACTGGAAGCCGACGTCCTTGAACGCGTCGAGCACCTGAGAGATCGACGGCGCCCCGTAGAGCTGCACGAGGTCGTCGACGAGCTTGGTGGTGTCCTTCTTGCGCATCGAGCGGTTCATGAACTCGTACGTGCTGGCGTCGAACTGCTCGCCCAGCGCCTCCTGCAGCGCCCGCTCGATCTTCTCGTTGTAGATGACGCGCCCGACCGTGGTCAGGATGTGTCCCTCGGCGCGACCGAGCGGCCGGTACTCGGCCAGATCGTGCAGCTTGCACACGCGGTGCTCGTAGGACCACTCCGCCTCCTGGGCGGTGCGGAACACGTGCGGCCGCGGAGTCTGGCCGGCCGGATCGAGCTTCTCCAGCTCTGAGGCGTCGGGACCATAGGTGAGGTAGTAGGCCCCGAGCACCATGTCCTGCGACGGCGTCGCCAGCGGTGCGCCGTGAGCCGGGGACAGGATGTTGTTGGCTGACAGCATCAGGATCCGCGCCTCGGCCTGAGCCTCGGCCGACAGCGGCAGGTGGACCGCCATCTGGTCACCGTCGAAGTCGGCGTTGAAGGCGTGGCAGACAAGCGGGTGGACCTGGATGGCCTTGCCCTCCACGAGCACCGGCTCAAACGCCTGGATGCCCAGGCGGTGGAGCGTCGGCGCGCGGTTCAGCAGCACCGGATGCTCGTGGATGACCTCCTCGAGCACGTCCCACACCTCGGGGATCATCGAGTCGACCATCTTCTTGGCCGCCTTGATGTTCTGCGCGGACTTGCGCTCGACCAGGCGGGCCATGATGAACGGC
>DATCFW010000128.1:0-5819 GCA_036509295.1 Solirubrobacteraceae bacterium
GGACCGAACGGGTCGGGCAAGTCCAACGTCACCGATGCCGTCCTGTGGGCGCTGGGCGAGCAGTCGCCGGTCGCGGTGCGCGGCCAGTCGATGCAGGACGTCATCTTTGGCGGCGCTCCCGGCCGGCAGGCCGCCGGCCACGCCGAGGTGGAGCTGGTGATCGACGACAGCGAGGGCAGCCTCGGACTCGGCGTCCCTGAGATCTCGATCCAGCGCCGGCTCGACCGGTCCGGCGAGGGGGAATACCGCCTCGCCGGGGCCCGCTGCCGGCTGGTCGACGTCGTCGAGCTCCTGTCGGATACCGGTTTGGGTAAGGAGATGCACTCCGTCATCTCGCAGGGTCGCGTCGAGTCCCTCGTCACGTCCAAGCCGCGTGAGCGCCGGATGCTGATCGAGGAGGCGGCCGGGCTGGGCAAGCACCGCAAGCGCCGGCGCCGGGCGCAGCTCAAGCTCGCTCGGACCCAGGACAACCTCGACCGCGCGCTCGACGTCGAGCGCGAGGCGCGCTCACGGCTGCGCCCGCTCAAGCGCCAGGCCGAGGCCGCCGAGCTGCACGACCGGCTCGAACGCCAGGCGCTGGAGATCCGCTGGGAGCTGGCCCGCGACGACGTCCGCAGCTTCCGCGGGGCGGTGGGCGCCGCCGAGGCGACCGCGAGCGAGGTGCGGGACCGCCGCCAGACGCTGCAGGCGCAGCTCGACGCGGTGGCCACACGCCGTGAGGCCGCGGAGGAGGCGCTGGCGGCGCGCAGCGCGCAGCGCGAGGAGCTGTCGCGCCGCTCCTACGGGGCGCGGGGCGCCGCCGAGCGGATCTCCTACCGGGCCGAGTCCGCCCGGGCCGCCGCGACCACGATCGATGGTCGGCTGGCCCGCTACGTCGAGCTCGTCGGTGCGCTCGAGATCGAGGCCGCCGCCGATGACGGCGATCCCGAGGCGGCGGGGCGGATCGCCGCGCTGGAGGAGTCGCTGGCGGCGCTCGATCGCGACCGGGAGGCCGAGCTGTCGCGCCAGCTGGCCGATCTGGAACAGCAGCTGGCGGGCGCCGCGGGTCGCGTGGCGCAGCAGTCCGAGGTCACCGCCGGCCACCAGCGCGAGCGCCAGGCCGGCGAGGCCGAGTGTGAGCGGGTGCGCGTGTCGCTGCGCGAGGCCGAGAAGCAGGTGGAGGCCGCTCGCCGCGAGGCCGCACGCGTGGGGGGCGAGTTGGCGACCGTCAACCAGTTCCTGCGCAGCCACGCCGGCGCGCCCAACGGCGCCGCGGCGCTCGCCGATGAGCTCGAGGTCGAGCCCGGCTACGAGCTGGCGGTGGCGGCGGCGCTCGACGGGCGGCTGCGGGCCGCGGTGGTGGATGACCGAGCCGCTGGGGCCGCGTTGCTCGATCGCGCCGGTGCCGACGGCGGACGAGCGCTCGTCGCGGGGGGTGCGCCGGCCGACGAAGACGACGGCGGTGGCGATGGCGGTGTGGCTCCGGCATCCGGGGCGCAGCGCCTCGTTGACCGCATTCGCGGCGGCGGGCGGGCGCTGGCGCTGGCGCGCGTGCTGCTGCGGGACACGTGGCTGGTGGACGATCTGGCCGGGCTGTCGGCGGATTTCTCGGGAGTGGCCGTCACCGCCGCCGGCCGCGTGTGGTCGGCCCGCCGGCGTGAGCTGCGCCAGGCGCCCGCGGTGGGCGAGGAGCGCGTGCTGGCCGAGCGCAACCGGCGCGAGCAGCTCGTCCGCCAGACCGAGTCCGCCGCCCAGGCGGAGGTCGATGCTCGAGCCGCGGCGCAGGCGGTCGGCGCCGCTGTGTCGCAGGCCGATGCGGTGCGTGACCGCCTCACCAACGCCCATCGCGCCGCCGTCCGCGCGCTCGACGAGGCCGGGGAAGAGCAGCGCCGGATCGCGGCGCTGATCGAGCGGCGTCGCAACGCTCCTGACGACGGGGTGGGCGGGGACGGGTTCAGTCGGCGGTCCCAGCTGGCGGCCGAGCTCACCGCCGAGCGTCGGATGCTCGACCGGGCGCAGCGCGAGCTGGCGCAGCGCGACCGCCGGCTGGAGCGCCTGCGCTCGTCGGTAGCGGGTGACCGGGCGCTCGTGCCGATCGTGGCGGGCGTGATCGCGGCGCTGCACGATGCCGCTGCGGCGATCGCCGAACGGCTCACCGGGTTCGAGCAGGCCCTGGCCGCCGACCGCCAGGCGGGCGAGCACGTTGCCGGCGAGCTGCGCGCCTGCGCCCAGCAGGAGGCGCAGCTGCACGCCGCCCTGGGGACCGAGAACGAGGCCTTGACCCAGGCCGAGGTCCGCCTTCAGCGGGCGCGCGACCAGGCCGGCGACGCCGAGGTCGAGCTGCGCCGGATCGCCGCGCGGCTCGAGCTGGCGGCGGAGGCGGCCGACCGGGAGCTGACCGCGCAGGAGCGCCAGACCCTCGACGCTCGCCTGGAGCGGGTGGCTCGTCGCCGCGAGCAGCTCGGCCCGGTGAACCCGCTCGCGCAGGAGGAGTACGCCGAGGCGGTTGCTCACGTCGAGGAGCTCGAGACCCAGCGCAGTGACCTGGAGACCGCTCTGCGGGAGCTCGAGAAGCTGATCGCCGACACCGACAAGCAGATCCGCATCACCTTCGAACAGACCTTCGCCGCCACCGCCGCCGCCTTCGAGGAGCTCGCCGGCCAGCTGTTCCCCGGCGGGAAGGGCCGGCTGGCGCTCGTGTCGGAGTCCGATTCGCCGGGTCGGCCAGCGCGGATGATCGGCGGTCAGCGGGCGTCCGGCGCCGACGCTGATGCCGATGGCGATCCGGATGCCGACGATGCCGCCGACGAGGACGCGTCCGACGACGAGCAGCGGACCGACGAGGATCTGCTCGGCGTTGAGATCGAGATCACCCCGGCGGGCAAGGATTGCAAGCGGCTGTCGCTGCTCTCCGGCGGTGAGAAGTCGATGACCGCGCTGGCCTTCCTGTTCGCGGTGTTCCTCGCCCGTCCGTGCCCGTTCTACATCCTCGACGAGGTCGAGGCCGCGCTTGACGATCTCAACATCGATCGCTTCCTGGCCCTGCTGCGCCAGTACGCCTCGCGCGCCCAGTTCATCGTCGTCACCCACCAGAAGCGCACGATGGAGGCCGCCGACTCGCTGTACGGCGTCTCGATGGGCGCCGACGGGATCTCCAAGGTCATCTCCCGGCGGCTCGCCGCCGTCGTCGAAGCGGCCTGAGGGCTCGAGCCCGCAGGCCGGGTCCTCGCCGCACGGCGCTGATAACGTCGCCGCCGTCATGGCGCGCGACTGGGCAGACCTCTTCATCATCGACGGCGCCGTGGCGGCGCGGCCGCCTGCCGAGGAGCCGGCCGAACGCCGCATGGGGCGCTTTCGGCGCCTGCGCGAGAGCCTGCGCAAGACCCGCCAGGCGCTGCAGTCAGAGATCCAGGCGACGCTGTTCGAGGGAGATCTGTCTGAGGCGACCTGGGAGCGGCTCGAGGAGGCGCTCATCTACGCCGACGTCGGCGCCCAGACGACCGCCAAGGTCGTGGCCCAACTCGAGCAGGAGGCGGCGGAGAACAAGCTGTCCGGCGGCCAGGAGCTGTCAGACCGGCTCGTCGAGCTGCTCACCGAGATCGCCCGCACCGGCGAGGACACGATCGACCTGCGCGCCGAGCCGACGGTGATCCTCGTCGCCGGGGTCAACGGGACCGGCAAGACCACCACCCTCGGCAAGCTCGCGTGGCATCTGAGCAAGGAGCTCGACCGCTCGGTCGTGCTCGCGGCCGGGGACACCTTCCGCGCCGCCGCCGTCGAGCAGCTCGAGGTGTGGGCCCAGCGCGCTGAGGTGGGGTTCGTCAAGGGCGGGCTGGGCGCCGACTCCGCCTCGGTCGCGTTTGACGCGATCGCCACCGCCCGCCGCGAGGGGGCCGACGTGGTGCTGATCGACACCGCGGGGCGCCTGCACACCCAGGACGACCTGATGGCCGAGCTGGCCAAGGTCAAGCGCGTCATCGCCAAGCAGATTCCCGAGGCCCCCCATGAGACGCTGCTCACCGTGGACGCCACCACCGGTCAGAACGGACTGCGCCAGGCCAAGGCGTTCTCCGAGGCGGTCGACGTCTCGGGCCTCGTGCTGACCAAGCTTGACGGCACCGCCAAGGGCGGCATCGCGCTGGCAATCGCTCAGGAGCTGGGGATCCCGGTCAAGCTGATCGGGGTCGGCGAGCAGCTCGAGGATCTGCGGCCGTTCGACGCCGCCGAGTTCGCCCGCGCCCTCGTCTCCTGATCGTCGCCGGCCCTGGCGGGGTCGCCGACGACGCGCTCTGGCCCGTCCGCGGGGGCCGGCGGCGGGCGGCCGGGCGGGACGGGCGGGCGGGCGCGTTACTCTCCGGTCACATGGCCGGTTGGCTCCTCTGGGTGATTCTGGCCGCCGCGTTCGGCGTGGGCGAGATGCTCAGCGGCGGGTTCTTCCTGGCGCCGTTCGCGCTCGGAGGGATCCTGGCGGCGGCCGGCGACGCGGCGGCCGGCTCGGCGGTCGGAGTGATCGTGTTCGTGATGGCGTCGTTGCTGAGCCTCGTCCTCGTCCGGCCGATCGTGCGCTCCCACCTGCGGATGCCCGCGTCGATCCGGACCGGTGGAGCGGCGCTGGTGGGCAAGCAGGCCACCGTGATCGAGCGGATCTCGAACGCCGAAGGCGTGGGGATCGTCAAGATCGACAGCGACGTCTGGACGGCACGCTCGCTCTACGACGATCAGGAGATCGAGCCGGGCACGCGCGTCGAGGTAGTCGACATCAAGGGCGCCACGGCGCTCGTGACTGAATAGGAGGGGCCATGGCTGCTGCCATCGTCGCCATCGTCGTTGTCGTATTCCTGGTGATCATGTTCGCCCGCACGGTGCGGATCGTGCCTCAGGCCCGGGCCGGGATCGTCGAGCGCTTCGGGCGCTACAACCGCACGCTGAACCCGGGGCTGACGGTGCTGCTGCCGTTCGTCGACCGGATCAAGCCACTGATCGATCTGCGCGAGCAGGTCGTCTCGTTCCCACCACAGCCGGTCATCACCGAGGACAACCTTGTCGTGGGGATCGACACGGTTCTCTACTTCACCATCAACGACGCCAAGGCAGTGACCTACGAGGTGGCCAACCCGCTGCAGGCGATCGAGCAGATCACCGTCACCACCCTGCGCAACGTGATCGGCTCGCTGACCCTCGAGCAGGCGCTGACCAGCCGAGACCACATCAACACCCAGTTGCGGACCGTGCTCGATGATGCGACCGGCAGATGGGGGATCCGCGTCAACCGGGTCGAGATCAAGTCGATCGATCCGCCCGGGCCGATCCAGGAGGCGATGGAGGGGCAGATGCGCGCCGAGCGCTCCCGCCGCGCCGCGATCCTGACCGCCGAGGGCGTCAAGCAGTCCCAGATCCTCACCGCCGAGGGCGAGAAGCAGGCCGCGGTGCTGACCGCCGAGGGCGCCAAGCAGGCCGCGATCCTGCGCTCCGAGGGCGAGGCCCAGGCGATCGCCACGGTGTTCGACGCGATCCACAAGGGTGACCCCGATCCCAAGCTGCTCAGCTATCAGTACCTGCAGATGCTCCCCAGGCTCGCCCAGGGCGACGCCAACAAGGTGTTCGTGATCCCGTCCGAGTTCGCCGAGGCGTTCGGCGGGATCAGCAAGGCGTTTGCCGACCGCGGCTCCGCGGGCCCGACGCCGGCGGTCGAGCCGGGCCCGGCGGCCAACTCGGGGCCCCACCGCTAGTGGCCCTCTAGTCCGCTAGTAGCCTCACTCTCCCGATGGACACCTCGCTCTCCGAGAAGCTCCAGGCCACCCTGGCCGACATCCGCGGCCGCGGAACCCTGACCGAGGACG
>DATCFW010000129.1:0-3357 GCA_036509295.1 Solirubrobacteraceae bacterium
CACGCACCGTCCCGCGACGGGATCTGGACACGAACGCCGAGCAATCGTCGCGGTGATTGAGGCTGGCGAGAAGTCCGAGAACCGCATCGCGGGCTCGACCGGTCCCTGGCCCTCTGGTCCAAGTCACCGGCAATGCGCAGAAACAGATCTACGTCGCAGCAGGGAAGGATCAGCGAACCAGACCGTGTCTTGGCTAGTGGACGCTGAAATGCCGGGCGACGGGACCGACGTCGAGGAGTCCGAGCACTAGCAGGACCAGGGCGAGCAGGCCGACGATGGCCAGTATTAGGACTAGGAACAGAGCGAAGCTGTGAAGGGCGGGTCTCCACTGCCGATGGCGGCGCCGCCCAGGTTCTTTGAACACCGAAAGCGGCTTGGATGCCATCCGAGCCCGGATCTTACGGAGACCATCGGTGCTGCCTGTGGGCCGCGCGGGCGTTTCGGGCTGTCAAGCGCCGCGAAATAAAGCGAACTATCGACGCATTGGTCGAGAGATCGCAACGCGACACCTAGCCAGCGACTCGGGCCTGGGCGCCACGCGCGTCCGCCCTAGACGCAATCCCCGCCGGCGCGAGACGGCGTGACCGGCGGTTCAGCTGCGCTTACGGTGTTGCTGTCTTGCTGGGCAGGCGATAGCCGCGGTCGGCCTTGACGACGTCGCCGGTCTTGGAGAGCTTTGACAGCGTGGTGCTGACCGTCGGTCGTGCGAGCCCGGTCGCCTGCGCGACCTCGCCGGCGGTCAATCCCTGGTCGCGTGAGAGCGCGGCGAGCACCTGGACCTTGGTCTCACCCGGTCGCGTTCGCCGCGACGAGGTTGCGCCGTTGGACGCGCCGACAGCACGCGCCGGCGTCCGTTTCACGGCATCCCGGGTGTTCACCGCCCGCTGCGCGGGCGGCTGCGATGTCGTCGCCTTCGGTGTGGGTGCCACGCGCTCGCGCGGATCGAGCGCGAGGAGGGCGTGACGGAGCTTGTCGGCCTCGGCGAGCAACTGCTCGAGTCGCTGCTGAATGTCGTGACGGATGCGATCGATCAACATGGTCAGGCTCCCAATCTTAAGGTTGAATGCTGCGAAAGGCAGCGAGTCAGCATCCTGTCAGGTCCCGGCTGCAGCGAGACAACGGAGAGGTTGCATAACCTCAAGGTTAGTTGCTGCGCCACGCACGCTCGGCCGTGGCGACAACCGTCCGCCGGATCTGCCCTGGCAGCAGCTGCGACCGATACTCGATGGAGCGGACATCGCTCTCACTGACGATGAGCTGATCGCGTTGCCTCTCGTGCTGAACCTCTCAAGCGACCTCCTCGCCGAGTTCGGCGGCTAATCCCCGCACCGTCAGGAGTACCAGTGGTTGCGGGTTCGACCAGCGGACACTCATCCCGCTCGCTGCATCCTCCGAGTCATCGACCGTTCGTCTCAGATGCCGAAGGGCAACCGAACGCCACTGCACAATTGTTTGTACCGCTCAGTTCAACCAGCGGAGCCCGGGGCCGGTGCGCTGGTCTAAGGCGAGTGGGCTCCGCAGCCGTAGACAGCCTGACCGGCGGCGACACGCTCGCCCACGTAGCAGCCATTTCTTAGCACCTGGACCACGTACCGGGCCTGCTGCCTGTTGATCGCAATGAAACAGGAGAACTCGGGATCGTTGGTGCTGCCGAACGGAGCCTGGTGCTGCTCGGCTACCGTCGCGCGCCGGCACGTCGCCAAGGTTGGCGGGGGAGGCCCACCGCTGGCGAGCAGCGCGCGTTCGAGACGCCGCGCTGACGGGCCGGCAGCCAAAGCGGACGACACGACTGGCGCCCGGGACACCGCCGAAGACGTCGCTGACGCTGTCCGCGACGAGGACCGCCTGCCCGGAGAGGACCCGCAGCCAGCCACAGCCACCGCACCGGACACCGCAACCACGGCGGTGACGCAGGCAAAGGAATGCACCAGAGGCACAGCTTCACCCAAGGGTACGCCGGGATCGAGGACGCCGCGCGCGCGACGACCATTGATTGGCGAACGCTCCGAGCGCCCACCCAAGGCGCCTGCTCCCGAGGGTTCCGGCGACGGCAGGGACTCACAGGCCAACGCTCAGCGCACGCGTCGACATGACGTGCTGGGTCGCGAGGAGGGATGAGCAGGGCGCGACCGCGGGCGCCCCGGGGAGGGTTCCTGTCTCGACGCAAAACCGTAGATCAGCGAGGCCGGACGATTGACGCCGATCGGGCGCTGAGTCATATTCGCTGGGTGACAGGAATCCAGGTTCGCAGCGCTGTTGCCGGGGACCGGCCGGCACTACGCCGTATCTTTCGACGAGCGTCACTCTCCAACGCGGGAGACCGAGATGTCCTGCTGGCGCATCCTGACGCATTGGAGCTGCCCGACAGCGGGGTGGCCGACGGAAAGACCCGCGTAGCGGTGGCAGCCGACGGCACGGTTGTCGGCTTCATCTCCAGCCTTTGCTGCGACGGCTCGGCGCTGGAGCTCGAGGACCTGTTTGTGGACCCTGATTGGATGCGAAGGGGCGTCGCGCGACGCTTGGTGGGAGATCTTGTCGAGACCGCGCGGCTCGCTGGCATTGCGCGGATTGAAGTGACGGCGAACCCTCACGCCGACGGCTTCTACCGCAGCGCTGGTTTCGCCTCCTTGGATGAGTGCGAAACGCAGTTCGGACCCGCTGTGCGCATGCAGCTCACGATATCCGCGCCGGCAGCTCCGGCCTCGCCGCAGACCGCAGATAGACACGATTGACCTGGGAGCGCCTTGGAATGTCCGTCCCCGACATTGCCGGTCCCATCGCACCGTCGTCTCAATGCGCGAAGGTCCAGCGAACATTCTCGTACGAATTTCCTTTACTGATACAGTAAAGGAATGACGAGGATTTCGACAAAGAATCAGATCACGATCCCGGTCACAGCACTCCAAGAGGTCGGGTTGCACGCCGGCGAGCAAGTCACGGTCGAGCCGGCGGGAGACGGAGAGCTGCGCATCAGGCGCGCCACGACGACGTTTGAGGATGC
Organism: Solirubrobacteraceae bacterium; assembly: GCA_036509295.1. Taxonomy (GTDB): domain Bacteria; phylum Actinomycetota; class Thermoleophilia; order Solirubrobacterales; family Solirubrobacteraceae; genus Palsa-465. The sequence goes on from DATCFW010000129.1 coordinate 3,002, forward strand.
GTTCGGTGCATTGACGGGAACTTATCCCGCCGGCTACCTCGATCGGCTCGACGCTGAGGACGATCTCCGGTGAGACGTCTGCTCGATGCTGACGTGCTGATCGGGGCGCTTGATGGCAACGATGCCCATCACGGTCGCGCTCGTGAACTGTTCATCCATTGGCGTGAGAACAAAGACGTGTGCGCCGTGAGCGTGGTGAACCTGACGGAGGTCCTGATCGCACCCTCAGCAGACGTGGCGCGGCTCGCTGCCGCCCGCGAGGCGATCGCCGCGCTCGGTGTCACCGTCCACCAGCCCAACGAGGCGATCGGAGTCGAAGCAGCTCGCCTGAGGCAACGGCACCCGATCAGCCTGCC
>DATCFW010000130.1:0-3001 GCA_036509295.1 Solirubrobacteraceae bacterium
GCTTCGTCGGCCTGAGCGCTTGCAGCGATCACGAGCGCTGCGAGGAGCGCGAGAATCGTCACGCTGAGGCAGAGCAAACCCTCTCTGTCGGTAACCCGGAGCCTGCTCAATCGTTCCATGCGCACGATTGAACAATAAAGAATCTGGCGTCTTGCGGGGGACGAAAGTTGACGAGTCTCAGCCGAACAGCAATTCGAGCGCTTTAATTTGCCGGGCGAGCATCGCTTCCGGCCCGCGAGGACGTTTCTAGGGCTCGCTCGCCGAGGGCGGATTCGGCCTGTTCGACACGCCTGCGGTCACGCAGACTGGGGGAGCTTCTTCGACCCTCGCTTGGCCGCCGGGGCCGACGGCGGCGGCACGACCGGACCGATGTCGCCATCGGGCGCCTCGTCGAGGTCGACGATCACAGGCGCGTGGTCGCTCGGTCCTTTGCCCTTGCGCGCGTGGCGATCGATCCAGGCCGCCTTGACGCGGTCGCCGACGGCGGCGCTCGCAAGCACGAGATCGATGCGCATGCCGAGATCCTGGTGGAACATCCCGGCGCGGTAGTCCCAGTAGGAGAAGACGCGCTCGCCTGGCCAACGCTCGCGCACGACGTCGCGCAAGCCGAGCGCGCGCAGCTCTGCGAGCGCCGCGCGCTCGGGCGCGGTGACATGCGTATGGCCGGCGAACGCGCTCGGGTCGAAGACGTCCTCGTCGGCCGGCGCGATGTTCATATCGCCGGCGACGATCACATCGTCCGGACCTGCAGCAACGGTCTCGCGCAGTGCGCCGAGCCAGGCGAGCTTGTAGCGGTAGTGCTCGGAGTCGGGCTCGCGACCGTTCGGCACGTAGATGCAATGCACGCGCACGCCGCCACACGTCGCCGAGACGGCGCGCGCCTCGGGGTCGGGAAAGCCGGGCGCACCGGGCAGGCCGTCGACGACGTCGTCCAAACCGACTCGCGAAAGGATCGCGACTCCGTTCCACTGCGCTTCGCCGTGAGCCGCGAAGCGGTAGCCGCGGTTCTCGAGCTCCGCGCCGAGCAGCTCGGCGAAGGCCGCGTCGGCGAGCTTCGTCTCTTGCAGGCAGACGACGTCGGGGCGGCGCTCGTCGAGCCATGGCAGCAGCCGCGGCAGGCGCTGCTTGACGGAGTTGACGTTCCACGTGGCTACTCGCACGGCTTCACGGTAGCCCCGCGAGCGGTTCTAAGGGAGTTCGGCGAGCACCTCGGCAGCAGCGCGAGACCTGCCGTCGGCGCGCGCGAGCGACGTTGTTGGCATTCCGCTGTTTCACACATTGGGAAGGTTGCGTTTCGGAAAACGGCCGCATGGGTATCTAGCCCGGATCTTGCAGTAGCGGGTTAACGATCCGCGCCCCGGGTGTTCCGGGGCGCGGAAATGTCCGGCTGAGCTTGGAGAATTGGGGTTGCTGAAGTCCTGTTCCCGAGCTCAGGAGGATCACCTTGAAGGTGCAGCGCGATGGCCGCGATTTCAAGGTAGTTGCCCGGCCGGACGGAGACGGGCTGGTCTCGCGTTCTGGGAGCGCGATGCTGGTCGGGGTCGCCGAGAAGACCGGGCTGAGGAGAGCGCTCTCGCGGGAGCTCGGTGGGCTGAAGCTCAGGCGCTCTGGGCATGATCTGGGGCGCGTCGTTCGTGACTTGGCGGTGATGCTCGCCGACGGCGGGGACTGTCTCTCAGACCTCGGGGCGCTCGGCGACCAAGCCGCATTGTTCGGGCCGGTGTGCTCGGACGCGACGGCATTCCGGGTGATCGACCGGATCGCCCGCGACCCCGGTGGGCTCGAACGTTTGCGGGCCGCTCACGCGAGCGCACGGGCGCGTGTGTGGGAACTCACCGGGGCCCCCGAGCTGGTCGAGATAGACCTGGACGCGACTTTGATCGCCAGCCATTCTGAGAAGGAGGGCGCCGCCGGGAACTTCAAGGGCGGCTACGGGTTTCACCCGATGCTCGCCTACGCCGACGAGACCGGGGAAGCGCTCGCGGGAGAGCTGCGGCCCGGGAACGCCGGCGCGAACACCGCGGTCGACCAGATCAAGGTCGCTGAACACGCGATCGCTCAGATCCCCGAGGAGCACATCGAGAGCGCAGGGATCCTGCTGCGAGCCGACAGCGCGGGCCAAAGCCACGAGCTGCTCGACTGGTGCCGCGAGGCCCGGATCCGCTATTCGGTCGGCTATGAACTGAGCAACGCGGTCCGCGCCCAGATCCTGCAGAGCGCTGATGAGGACTGGGTTTCCACGGTCCAGCAGGACGGCACCCCGCGCACCAACGGGCAGGTCGCCGAGATCACCAGCCACCTGGACCTCGCGGCCTGGCCCGAGGGGTCAAGGGTGATCGTGCGCCGCGAGCGCGCGCACCCCGGCGCGCAGCTCACCTTCACCGACCACGACGGTCACCGCTTCCAGGCGATCCTGACCGACCAGCCCGGGGAGCCCGCCGAGCTCGAGCGCCGCCACCGCGCCCGCGCGCACGTCGAGGATCACATCCGAAACGACAAGGACACCGGCATGCGCAACCTGCCCTTCAAAGAGTTCGAGCACAACCGCATCTGGCTCGCGATCATCCAGATCGCACACGACCTCCTCACCTGGATGAAGCGCCTCTTGCTGACCGGCAAGCTCGCGCGGTGCGAGCCCAAGCGGCTGCGCTACCGGATCCTGCACGTCGCCGGACGCCTCGCCTTCCACGCCCGCACCGCAACACTCCGCCTGCAAGCCGGCTGGCCCTGGGCCACAGAGCTCACGAGCGCCTTCGAGCGCCTGGCCACCCTTCCCGCGCCACCGGGCTGACTACGCCGCGCGGCTCACTCACATCAAATCGGGCCCGACGCTGCGCACTGGGCGAAGCGCGCCCACCGACGAGCACCCGATGACCCGCACGCGACCAACAGGACCCGCAACCAGCGCCGCGCGTCCGACCACGACACCCCCGAGCCGCTCAAAGCCCGAGCGAGCCGCGAAACGCTCACATCAAACGCCTTGCTGCAAGATCCGGGCTAG
>DATCFW010000131.1:0-3129 GCA_036509295.1 Solirubrobacteraceae bacterium
GGTGCCCGGAACGGCGAACATCGTGCTGAACTTTGATCGCGCCACCGCCACTGGCGAGCTCACCATCGCAGGGGGCAGCTGCGCTGACCCGCTCCTGCAGATGCATGCCACGCTGGTCAAGGCCTCCACCTGACCCAGGGCAGGCTCGAAGCAGGACCGAAGCGGGTCGCGGGTCGGCTGCGCTGTGCCACACGGGCAGCAACCGTACGGGGGATCTGATCAGCCCGCCGTAGGTGGGTGGGGACAGCGCGCGGGTCCCCATCTCTTGCGTGTGTGACTACGTCACCGCGACGGTGCCGTGAACCCAGCTCTCGCAGCTGGTCGGAGCTTTGTGGAAGGTGGTCGAATAGGGGTTGGTCAGCTTCTTGCCGGCGTACACGAAGTCGTCCAGGTAGGAGACGCGCGCCGCGTCGCCGTGATCCACGAACTGGCCGGACAGCATGTAGTAGTTGGTTCCGACGACCTTACCGGTCGACTCGCGCTCGATCTTGCTGTCAGTGCCGTAGAACTTGCCGCTCGCTCCAATCTTCAGCACGTTTGCGGTGACCGCGGCCGTCCCAGCACCGCAGTAGTAGGAGTAGCTACCGCGGAAGTCAAGGACTTTGGTGCCATCCTTGGACGTCTTGAACGACGCCTTGCCCTTTGTCTCTCTGGTCCAGCGCGGCGCGTTGTTGAAGTAGTCGCCCAAGGTGCCGCGATAGGTGCGGCCGGGCTTGGGGCCGTTGACGAGCGCCGTGCCCGCGAGCCTGCAGCGCGGACAGTTGAGCACGCTGAGCTTCTCCGCGATCGGGTGCAGTGCCCGGCTGCCATTTCCGCCGTACCCGACCGCGAAGCACCGTGATGTGCTCACGCAGTCGACCGCGCCGAGCTGATCTAGCCGATCGGGACTGTCGTTATCGCCCAGCGTGAAGTGCGAGCCGTCCCAGCTAGCGGTCACGGCCGGGGAGTGACCGGTGATGCCCGCGGTAGCGCCGACCGCCCAGCACAGCGCGGTCGAGGCACAGGCGACGTCGCTCAGACGCGTCACGGGCACGTTCCCGCCCGTGGCCGGTTCGCTGAGCGTGGGAGATATCAAAGACCAGTGCGTGCCGTTCCAGTGCTCGGCGATCGGCTCGCCAGGGTTATAACCCTGTGAGGGCCAGTAGTAGGCCGATCCGGTGGCCAGGCAGTCGTTCGCGGCGGGGCAAGACATGCCATACAGCGCGGTGCTGTTGTTTGGCGCGGGCGGGCTCGGCATTGCAACAGACGACCATTTCGCCTTGCTTCCGCGCTCGCCGAACACGTGTGGCGGCGAGGCGGTGGTCGCCTGCTCTTGGCCGACCACGGTGCAGACCGAGTGCGGCACGCAGTCGATGCCGTCCAGGCGCGCGAACGTCTGCCCCTCAGTGGCCGCGTTTGAGACGACGGTCCATTTCTTTCCGGTCCAGTGCTCGATCAGCGTTTTGGCGCTGGTGGCGGTCGATGTCCACCCGACCGCGTAACAGCTCGAGGTCGATATACACGAGACGTCTGCGAGTTCGTTATCCACGCCAGCCGGGTTGGGAACGTTGGCCGTGGCCCACTTCTTCCCGTTCCAGTGCTCCATCAGCGGCGAAAAGTGCCCGAGCTGCGGAGGGTACACGTCGGCGGGCGGGTTAGACCCAGCGCCGCCAGCCAGCCAGCAATCCCGGGCAGTCACACACGCGAGCCCCTGGAGAAACGCCTTGCCGACGGGGGACTTGACCAGCCGGAAGCTGCTGCCGTCCCAATGCTCGATGAACGGCACGTCGCGCCCGGACTTGTTCACGCCTGTCCCGGCCGACCAGCAATCAGAGGCTGAGACGCACACCATGTTGCCGAACAGCTCGCCGAACGAGTCGACGCCCACAATGCCGGCCGGCGACTGGATCTTGACCGCATTCCAGCGCGTGACCTGAACCGCGAATGCGCTCGGCACGCTCACAGCCAATCCCACCAAGCCAGCTGCGACAAACGCCGCGACCGATCGGCCTCGTCCGATGGGAGAAACCTTCGAGCTAGTCGACAACATCTCCGTCCCCTTTACTGATCAGGCGGCTGTGCGCGCGCGGTCCCGGCCGGGATTGGCCGATCATCTCACCGCCAGGCTGCCGCTGCAACATTCGCGGGCCAACCTCTTCTCACATCACGGCCAGTCACTCGTGAAGCGTCACGACCTGCAAATGCCGAGCACGACGCGAAACCTCGCCGGATCACCCAGGAGATGTGAAGCTGCGATCAGCTCGTAGCGAATCGGCATCAAGAGCGGGCGGGGCAGCGGGTGCGGGGGTACCTAATGTCGAGGAGAAACCGATGCGGAAACTCCGTTAGTCGCGATCAGCGGTTTGGTGCTGCTCACAGCGCCAGCGCCGGCCACCGCTTTGACCGCTGCTGCCCCGAGCGGCAGCCCGCCGGGAGATCGAGTTTGCACGGGCGCAGCAGCACGCCTACACGAAGGTGCGCGTCGTGTCATACACGCAGACCGGCCTTATCGCGGCCGCGACGCAGAGGCCCGGACCTCATTCTTGAGCTGGAGCTGGAGGACCGGCGTCGTTACGAGCGGCTGCGCGAGGGGCACCGAATCGATCACGCCGTCTGGGGCGCCAATGACCCCACAGACCACCATCCCCGAGACGAACATCGACCTCAGCCGCGCCGGCTTCGAGGCCTTCAATGCCGGTGACTTCCATGCCGGCGTGCGCCGCCTGGCCCTTGGCGTCGTGATCGACCTGGCCGAGCTACCAGAACCCATGCACGAGCCCGACGCGTGGCGGCGAGGCGATGGGCTCGGGCCGTCCCGAGCGCGGGCGGCCGGCGCCGACGTACGCTTTGCTCGGTCGGCCGGGCGCCGCCGTGACTTTCGAGATCAACGGGGAGCACTCGTCAGACGCCCTCGCTCGCGCTTCCGGCGATCAAGGGCTCGTGCCTCGGGACGCCCAGGTCGCCGAGAGCAGGGCGCGCGCCAACGTCGGCATCTTGCCGTCGGTGCATAAGCAACCACTGGCTTCGGACGCTCCACAAGCGTGGCGAGGCCCGTGCCGCCGTCCATGCCTCGGCCCGGCGTGTTGCTGTTGGTCTCAGTGCTGAGCAGCAGTCAGGTTGAGAAGGCCTCAACGGCGACGAAGCCGAACC
>DATCFW010000132.1:0-9310 GCA_036509295.1 Solirubrobacteraceae bacterium
CGCCGTTGTAGAGCATCGGCGCCTCGTCCTTCTCGCCCTCGCCGATGACGACGACGCCGTCCATCGAGACACCATCCAAGACGTACCGCATCGCGTCGACGGCCGCCTGATCGGCGCCTTCCTTGTCGCCGCGCCCCGCCATGCGGGCCGCCGCCAGCGCGGCCGCCTCGGTGACGCGCACCAGCTCGAGGGCCAGATTGCGATCCGGCTTCTGACTCGTTGCGGACACGGCTAGACGTCTCCCCCGTACGCACGGTCAGGCCGCTCGAATGCGAGCGTAGTTGCGGGGGCGACCACTCTTAAAGAACTCCCGGAGGCTTGCGGCGAGCGCCACTCTGCTTGGATCTGAAGACGGCGCCGGTGAGGATGAGCAGATCGGCGAACAGCGCGACGAACCAGCCGACCGTCACGCCGATCTCATCCGGCGGCGAGCCGGGATGATCGATCACGCCGAGGAACACGGTCATGATGAGCGCCACCAGCGCGGTGACGGCGGTGAGCTCGCCCCGGGGCCAGGAGAGCGCGTGACCGCGGACGATGATGTAGGCCAGGATGAGCGGCGCCACAGCGGCGATCAGAAACAGGAAGCGCAGCATCGACAGCGCCGCCCAGCCCGTGCAGGTGGTGTCGGGCCCGTGGCAGGAGCCCAGGATGGCGTTGCGATTTCCCAGCGTGTACCACTTCAGGAACAGGGACACTCCCAGCAGCATTCCGCCGACGATCGCCACCAATTCACCACGATCCAGCTCCTTGACGTTCATCGCGACGCAGCCTAACCGGTTTCCGGGGGCCCAGACGCAGGCGGGCCGGGCCGCGGGGCCGTTACCGCCTCGGTGACATCGGACCTCAGGGCCCGCGACTTGTAACTGACGGTTCCGACGGCGCCGGATCCCGCCAGTTACTTCGTCGCGGGCCCTTAAGGTTTTGATCATCGGCGAGGATGCCATCATGTACCCATGGACGGCTTCCACGCAGCCGTGGCAGATCCGAGCGAGACCGAGATCGCGGCGGCGCTGCGGGCAACCCGCGAACGCACGCTGGAGCTGGTGGCGCCGTTCTCCGACGCCGAGCTCGAGCGCGTCCAGTCCACCCTGATGAGCCCGCTCGTCTGGGATCTCGGGCACATCGCCGCGTTCGAGGATCTGTGGCTCGTGCATCGCCACGGCGGGCGGCCGCTGCTGCACGAGGAGCTGGCCGATGTGTATGACGCGTTCGAGACCCCGCGCGCCGGCCGCGGCCAACTGCCGTTCCTGCCCGCGCCCGAGGCCCGCGACTATCTGCGCGAGGTCCGCGATCGCGCGCTCGACGTGCTCGCCACCGACGGCAGCGGGGACGGCGTCATCGCCGAGCTGATCGTCCGCCACGAGCAGCAGCACAACGAGACGATGCTCCAGACGATCCAGCTCGCCCAGCTCGAGGGGCTGGGCCTCGGCGGTCCCGGCCCCCGCCGCACCGATGCCACCCGCGGCACGGCTCCCGCCCGCCCCACCGGCCTGGAGCTGATCGAGATTCCCGGCGGCGAGTGCACGATCGGAGCGGGCGAGTCCAACGAGCATGGCTTCGCCTACGACAACGAGCGGCCTCGCCATCGCAGCGACGTCCGCGCGTATCTGATCGGCCGCACGCCGATCACCAATGCCAGCTACCTGACGTTTGTGGAAGGGGGTGGGTACGAGCGGCGTGAATGGTGGTCCGACGAGGGATGGTCTTGGAAGGAGGACTACGACATCACGCGACCACAGAGCTGGACGGCTGACCTCCGTTCCGAGTGGCGCCTGACAGGTCTCGAGCCCCTCGATCCGGATCGACCGGTCGTCCACGTCTCCTGGTTCGAGGCCGACGCCTTCGCCCGAGCTCATGACGGCCGCCTACCCACCGAGCGGGAGTGGGAGAAGGCGGCGACCTGGGACCAGGAGCAGCACGCCGCCCGACGTCATCCCTGGGGCGACGAGCGCCCCCGGCCCGGCGTCCACGCCAACCTCGATCAGCGCGCCGGCGGGCCGATCGCGGCGGGCTCGCTCACCGCCGGCGCCTCGCCGTACGGGGTGCTCGGGATGATCGGGGACGTCTGGGAGTGGACGGCGAGCGACTTCGCGGGCTACCCGGGCTTTCGCGCGTTCCCCTATCGCGAGTACTCCGAGGTGTTCTTCGGCTCGCAGTACAAGGTGCTCCGCGGCGGCTCGTGGGCGACCCGCCCGCGGCTGGCGAGCGCGCGCTTTCGCAACTGGGACCTCCCCCAGCGGCGTCAGATCTTCTCCGGCGTGCGGATCGCGAGGGATCTGTAGCGATGGAACCGCTCTCAGACCCGCTGATCAACGTCGACTCGTTGCTATCGCGCAGCGAGGAGCGCACGCTCGCCAACGACGTACTGGACGGGCTCACCAAGCCGTTCAAGGAACTGGCGCCCAAGCATTTCTACGATGCCCGCGGCTCAGAGCTGTTTGAGCAGATCTGCGAGCTGCCCGAGTACTACCCGACCCGCACGGAGCTGGCGATCCTCCGCCAGCGGGCGGCCGAGATCGTGCTGGACACTGGCGCGGGTGAGCTGGTCGAGCTCGGCGCCGGCGCCTCGGACAAGGCCCGGGTCCTGCTCGACGCCATGCGGGGCGCCGGCACGCTGCGCCGCTACATTCCCCTCGACGTCTCGCAGACCGTCGTGCAGGACGCGGCGCGCGCGCTGCGCGACGACTACGACGACCTCGATGTCCACGGGGTCGTCGGCGACTTCGAGCGCCACCTCGATCACGTCCCGCCGGCCGACGGAGCGGTCCGCCTCGTCGCCCTGCTCGGCGGCACGATCGGCAACTTCCCGCCCGGGACCCGACGCGGTGTGCTCGGCAAGATCGCCGGCCTGCTCGGCCCCGCGGACCGGCTCCTGCTCGGCACCGACCTGGTCAAGGACCCGCAGGTGATCGAGGCGGCATACAACGACTCCGCCGGGGTCACCGCGGAGTTCAACCGCAACCTGCTCCACGTGGTCAACCGCGAGCTCGACGCCGACTTCCGGCCCGAGAGCTTCGATCACGTCGCGTTCTATGACCGGCGCAACGAATGGGTGGAGATGCGGCTGCGGGCGACGCGGCCGTGCTCGGTGCTGATCGGCGATCTCGACCTCCGGGTGGAGTTCGCCGCCGGGGAGGAGCTGCGCACCGAGATCAGCGCCAAGTTCACCCCCGAGCGGGTCGCGGCTGACCTCGAGGCGGCCGGCCTGGAGCTCGACGGGTGGTTCACGGACCACGACGAGCTGTTCGGCGTGTCGCTGGCACGGCCCCTCGCCGGCGCGGACGCTGCGACGCGTCCGTCAGTGTCTTCCCCATGAGAATCCCCGGCAGCGGCGCACTCGTCTCCGGCGGTGCGTCCGGGCTCGGCGAGGCAACCGTCCGTCACCTCCACCGCGCCGGCGCCCACGTGGTGATCGCCGACGTCAACGACGATCGCGGCGCGGCCCTGGCGCAGGAACTGGGCGAGCGGGTGTCGTTTCGTCGCACCGACGTCACCGACCCTGGCACTGTCGCCGACGCGGTCCAGGCGGCCGCCACCGCTCCGGACGGCCTGCGGATCTCGGTCTGCTGCGCGGGCATCGGCATCGGGCAGCGCGTCGCCGGTCGGCGCGGCGCGCACGAGCTGGCGCCGTTTGAGAACGTCGTTGCGATCAACCTCGTCGGCACGTTCAACGTCCTGCGTCTCGCCGCGGCGGAGATGCTCGGCAACGAGCCACTCGAGTCCGGCGAGCGCGGAGTCTGCATCAACACGGCGTCGATCGCCGCCTACGACGGCCAGATCGGCCAGATCGCCTACGCGGCGTCCAAGGGCGGGATCGTCGGGATGACGCTGCCCGCGGCCCGCGACCTGGCGGTGGCCGGTATCCGCGTGTGCACGATCGCGCCGGGCACGTTCGAGACCCCGCTGCTCGGCGAGCTCTCCGCCGCCACGCGCGCCGCACTGGGTGACGCCGTCCCGTTTCCCTCGCGACTCGGGCAGCCGGCCGAGTACGCCGCCCTGGCGGCTCACATCGTCGAAAACCAGATGCTCAACGGCGAGGTCATCCGGCTCGACGGCGCGCTGCGGATGCCACCGCGGTAGCCCGGCCGCCGATCGGGATTCGCGCCGGCGAGCGCTTTCGCGCACGCTGACGGTCTCCCAGCGCCCGTCAGAGCAGCTCGATCAGCATCGCCTGGCCCATCCCGCCCGCGACGCACATCGACTCGATCCCGAAGCGTCCGCCGCGGGCGCGCAGGCCGTTGATCAGGGTGGTCATGATCCGCGCGCCGGTCATGCCGAACGGGTGGCCGAGGGCGATCGCCCCGCCGAACGGGTTCAGCTGCTCGTCATCTATCCCCAGCTCCGCTTTGCAGGGGACGATCTGGGCGGCGAACGCCTCGTTGATCTCGACGATGTCGATGTCCTGCATCGACATCTGGGTCTGCTCCAGTAGTGCCTTGATCGCGGGGATCGGGCCGAGTCCCATGATCTCGGGGCGGATCGCCGCGACGGTGGACGCGACGATCCGCGCCAGCGGCGTGGCTCCGATCCGCTCGGCCTTCTCCGCGGACATGACGAGAACCGCGGCGGCGCCGTCGTTGAGCGGGCACGAGTTGCCGGCCGTGACCGTGCCGTCGGGCTTGAACGCCGGCTTGAGCTTGCCCAGCACCTCCATCGTGGTGCCGGCGCGGGGACCGTCGTCGGTGGAGACGACCGTCTCGGGCACCTGCACCTCGTTGCCCTCCTTGTCGGTGTCGGTGTGGGCCGCGACGGTCACCGGGACGATCTCGGCGTCGAAATGGCCGGAATCCCGCGCCTGGACGGCTCGGCTCTGGGAGATCACCGCCCACTCGTCCTGCTGCTCGCGGGTGACGTTGCACCGATCGGCGACGTTCTCGGCGGTCATGCCCATCGGGATGTACACGTCGTACAGCGACCCCTCGGAACCGTTGAGCTTCACGTTCTTGGCCTCCTCCATCATCCCCGCCCCCAGCCCGGCGCGCGACACCGCCTCGACGCCGGCGGCGATGTACTGATCGCCCTCGCCGGCGCGGATCGCATGAGAGGCCATCCGGATCGCCATCAGCGATGAGGCGCAGAAACGGTTGACGGTGCAGCCGGGCACGTGATGGTCCAGTCCGGCGAGCAGCGCGGCGGTGCGACCCACGTTGTAGCCCTGCTCGCCGACACCCGATGCGGCGCCCATCAGCACATCGTTGGTCTGCGAGAAGTCGACGTCGAGATTGCGAGCGATCAGGGTCCGGATCGGGAGCGCCGCCAGCTCATCGGCGCGAACTGTCTTCAACGACCCCTTGCCCGCACGCCCGATCGGGGTGCGGATGGCGTCGACGATCACTGCTTCTGGCATCTGGGAGCTCCTTGTCGGCGATCGGCAGGCACCGATCCTACGCCAGTGAAGCTAGCCCCGGCCGGTTCCTACAGGCCGAGCCCGCGGACGCCGCGCTCGCCCCAGCCCAGGTGGTGGGCGAGCTCATGGCGGACGGTTCGCGTCACCTGCGCCTTGAGCAGCTCGGGATCATGGCCGAAGTCGCGCGTCAGCGTGTCGCGGAAGATGACGATCCGGTCGTGGAAGAAGTCCCGGGCGACGGTGTCGCCCTGGTACAGGCCGTAGGCGCGACGCTGGCGGCCCCCGTTGGACACGACGATCGCCACATGCTCCAGCGCGCGGTGAAACTCGAGCGGCAGCTCGTCGATGGCGGACCGGACGAGCGCGCTGAAATCCTCCTCGCTGTCGAGGACGTAGCCGTGGTCATCATCGTCGTCGCCGTACTCATCGTCGTCGTAGCCGGAGCGCGGCGCGTCATAGCCGCCGGCCGCGAGCATCTCGGCGCGCTGCACGATCGCCTCGAACTCCTCCTCGGATTCCGGCTCGCGCCAGCCCGCCATGTGGGTCATCGCCAGGACGACGACGCCGCCGATGATCGCGGCGCCGGCGAAGAACACCGCCAGGCCCTGGAGCAACCGGACGGGCACCGAATCGCTGAGACCGGTCACGATCGTCACCGCGCCCATCCCGATCGTCAGCGACGCCACGGCGGCGAACAGAATGCGCTGAATGGTCGGTCTCCGCTCTGGCATCTCGGCTACCTCAGGGTCCGGGCGATGACGAGCCGCTGGATCTCATTGGTGCCCTCATAGATCTGGGTGATCTTGGCGTCGCGCATCATCCGCTCGACGGGGTACTCCTTGACGTAGCCGTAGCCGCCGAGCACCTGCACCGCCTCGACCGTCACCGCCATCGCCGTGTCCGAGCAGAACAGCTTGGCCATCGCGGTGAACTTGCCGACGTCGACGTCACCCCGGTCGACCTTGGCGCAGGCCTGGTACAGCAGCTCGCGCCCGGCGGCGCACCGTGTCTCCATGTCGGCGAGCTTGAACTGGATCGCCTGGAACGCATTGATCGGCTTGCCGAACTGTCGGCGTTCGCGCGCGTAGGCGGCGGCGTAGTCGGTCGCTCCCTGGGCGATGCCCAGCGCCTGAGCGCCGGCACCGAGACGCGAGATGTCAAGCGTCCCCATCGCCACCTTGAAGCCCGCGTTGACCTCGCCGACGACGTTCGCGGCGGGCACTCTCACGCTGTCGAAGATCGGCTGGCCGGTCGGCGACCCGCGGATCCCCATCTTGTGCTCGAGCTTGCCGACGCTGAAGCCGGGGCGGTCGGCCTCGACGACGAACGCGGTGATCCCGCGCGAGTGGCCGGCCTCGCGGTCGGTCACGGCGAACACGACGTAGAAGTCGGCGACCCCCAGGTTGGTGATCCAGTTCTTGGTGCCGTCGATCACCCATTCGTCGCCGTCAGCCACGGCGCGCGTGATCATGCCGCCCGGGTCCGAGCCGGCCTCGGGCTCGGACAGCGCAAACGCCGGTGACCATTCGCCGGAGGCGCAGCGCGGGAGGAAGCGATCCTTGAGCTCCTCGGAGCCGAACAGCTTGATCGGCAGCGTCCCGAGCTCCTGGATCATCAGGATCAGCGCCGTTGACGCGCACGCCTTGGCGATCTCCTCGACCGCCATGTTGAGCATCAGGGTGCCGGTGCCGGTCCCGCCGTGCTCGGTCTCGAACGGAAGTCCGAGGATGTCCTGCTCGGCGAGCAGCCGCCGCAGGTCGTGGGGGTACGCCGCCTCCTCGTCGATCTGCGCCGCCCGCGGGGCAATCCGCTCCTGCGCGATCTCCCGGATCGTCGCGCGGAAGTCAAGGTGCTCCTGCGGGATCGTGTACAGCTCAGACAGGGCGGACATGCCGCCTGTGATCCTACCCGTCTCGGCTCCCCCGCCGCCGGGAGTGCCGGCGATGATCCTTACAGGCCGGACGGGTGGCGGATGATGTAGTTGCCGCCGTCGGACAGGTTGGAGGTCACGTTGGCGGCCGTGAGCCACCGGGGGCCGGTTCCGCCGGGAGTCGTCGGCCCGTAATGGGCGGTGTCAAACGCGAGTCCGGCGACGACGACGAACGTGTGCGCGGCGTCGGCGTAGATCGTGATCCACTGACCCGGACCGGCGCTGCCGTAGGACTCCAGGCCGGTCGAATCCTCGGAGGCGGACAGCAGGTTGCCGCCGTGCAGCGCGAAGCTCACCGCGCCGGAGCAGTCGTAGCCGGAGTCGTTCCACTTCCCATGGCCGCCGCCATAGATGTACGGCTTGTCGATGATCGAGTTGGCCGCGGCGATGACCTCCTGGACCGCCTGCGGCGCGCCCGTGGGAGCGGTGACGGTGCCGTCGGAGTTGAGGGTGGCCGTGCCGACGGGCCCGGTGCTGGTGATCGTCTTGGCCACCATCTGGCGCAGCGACTGGGACTGGTCGTAGGTCACGATCCCGTCGGGGGTCAGGCCGTTGGCCTGCTCGAACTTGACGACGTTGGTCTCGGTGTTCGGCCCGAAGTCGCCGTCGACGTCGGTCGGGTAGCCGGCGAGCGTCAGGTAGCTCTGCAGGACGCGGACGTCATGGCCCCTCATGCCATGCTTGAGCGTCCGCTCGCCGAGATGCTGTGACCCACCGTCCTGGACGACCGGCGCGAGCACCGGGTTGTCGGACAGGACGCTCGTCGGGTCGGCGGTCGTGTTCGTCGCCCGCCGCTTGCCGTGGGTCTTGGACTTGGCCAACGGGCCACCGAGGCCGGACCCGCCGTTGCCGGCGGCCGCCTTGGCGGCACCCCTGCCGGAGGAGACGACGAGCACGAGCCGGTGAACGACGGACGCACTGGCCACGCCGTTGACCGCGAGGTGGTACTTGCGCTCGAACGCCCGGACGCGGTTCGCGGTGATCGGCCCGAAGACACCCACCGCGGGCGTGGCGAACCCCGCCTTGGTCAGGTCGGCCTGGAGGACGCGCACGTCGCTGCCGGTCATCCCCTGGCGGAGGGTGCGGCTACCGAGCGCCGGTGTCGTCGGGGTGGCGAACGCGGGAGCCGCGGATGTGAGCGCAGCGGCGCATGCGAGGGCTCCCGCGAGGCGGGGTACGGAACGAGCACGGACTAAAGGCAACGGATCAAACCCTTCTCTTTCGTGAACGCCTTCGGGGTTAGCTGACGGGCTCGCGCTGAAAGAGTCGCGCTACGCCGGAAGTCCGGCGATTCGCCCCAGGGACCCAACGGCGGGTCCCAGCGGGTTCCCCGATCGTCTTGGCCTCTGGACGCCTTGACGACTCGGCTGGGTGCTTATCGGCTGGGCACACTACATCACCTGCAAGATGCCTGTCACCTACCTGGCAGATTCCTTGCAGCGACAGGCGAAGCGGGCCGCTCGCCGACCCCGCGGGTGCCCGCGCACGTGACCTCTCTCGGCGGTCTCCCGGCGGTCACTGACCTGAGCGCTCCCGGCGGTGACTAACCTGGGCGCCATGGCCGCTGACTACACCCCCCACGAGGTGTCCGAGCTGCTCGCCCGGGGCGCGATCCAGCTGATCGACGTTCGCCAGCCGCACGAGCACGACGCCGGCCGGATCGCCGGCGGCCGGCTGATCGTGCTCGATCACCTCAGCGCCGAGGCCGAGACGATCTCCCGCTCCACGCCGATCGTGTTCTACTGCCGCAGCGGGGGACGCTCGGGGATGGCGACTCAGGCGTTCGAGGCCGCCGGCTTCGACGCCCACAACATGACCGGCGGGTTGCTCGCGTGGGATGCCGCGGGGCTGCCGATGGAGCCCGACGGCGGCTTCGTCGACGAGCCCCACTAGTGCAGCGTTCCGTAAGTCGCTTGATGGTCTGACGAGTGGCTGGGCGTGGGTGGGCGTGTCCGCCGGCCCAGCTAGTACCGGGCGTACTTGTCGGGCCGGCGGACGCGGCCAGGCGCGTCCAGACGCCGTCAGAGCGC
>DATCFW010000133.1:0-5234 GCA_036509295.1 Solirubrobacteraceae bacterium
GCGCCCCAGGCCTCCGGAGCCGGGAGGAACCGACCACGCCTCACCGACGGTGCGGGAGGTGTGGTGGATAGTGCCAGCCTCCTGCGAGAAATCCACCACACCCTGCCTGCGAACCCGAGGTGTGGTCGATTCTTCCCGCGCCGATGCGGCTACTTCAACGCCCGGCGGTACAGCCCCAACACGACCTGGTACCACGCCGGCGAGGTCTCCTGGTACCCCGGGCAGCACGGCGGTCCGCCGGGCGCGCTGATCCCGATCTCCACGTGCGGCGCCGACGAGATGCCGACGTCGCCGCAGCCGACCTCGGCGATCGGCTCCCCGGCGGTCACGACGGCGCCGACCGGCACCAGGGCGGGCTCGGCGTGACCGTAGTAGATGTAGCGACCCGCGAACGGCCCGTCGGACACCTTGATGATCGGGGCGTCGGGGCCGAAGCCGTCGATTCCCTCCTGGACGATCGTGCCGTCGGCCATCGCGACCTCGGTCACCCGGGGACCGCAGGCGTTGTTGACGGTGCCGATGTCGATCCCCTGATCCAGGGTCCAGTCACCGGACGCGAGCACGCGTGACAGGGGCCGCAGCGGGAACACGAGGCCGCCGGTGGCGCCGCCGACGGGCCCGCCGGAGATGGCCGACGCGCCCGACTGCGCGGTAATCCGCGTGACCGCCTGGACGGCGGAGAACAGCGCCGCCGCGGTGCGATCGCCGACCGTCCCGCTCGCCGGTTTCAGCCGTTTGGTGATCTGGAACCTCGCCACGGCTCCCTTCGTGACGGCACCGAAGGATCCGGTCACCGGGGTGGCCATGCCAACGTCGCCCAGCCACGTCTGGAGCGTCGTGACGTCGACGCCGCGGTCCCCGACCCGGAGCGTCCGGGTGAACACGGCGTGGCCGTTTGGCTGAACGATCCCCTTCGGCGCGACCGCCGATACGAGGCCGGCGCCGCCGGTCGCGGCCGAGGCCGCTGCGACCGCGCTGAACAACGTCAGCGCGGCGAGGCAGGTCAGCCAGCCGATACGACTCATCGCACCACGGAGTTTCGACGCGCGCCCGGGCAGTCCCTGGCCCGGACCGCGCGTGCACGCGTTGTGGCGGATGGGGTGGTTGGAGTCGGGCATGGGCACGAGCGATCTCGCTCCCGCTGGGAGCGGTGCTGCGGTTTGTGCCTGATGCCTACGGGGTTAGCTGACGGGCTGGCGCTCTGAACGAGAGCGCCTCCCACGGATCACCGTGAGATTCGCCCCAACAACGTGGGCTCCCCGCTTCCCGGTGCGGCACTCCGGGAACTCGGCGATGCGGCACCGTACCAGACCGGCGCGACGGTGCGTCGAAAAGTCAGTCGGTGGAGTGCCCAGACTCGGCGACGCCGCTGCGCCGCCGTTCCTCGATCGTCGCCTTGATCCGGTTCACGGTGTCCTGCGACATACGCCGGATCTCCCAGTGGGTGAGCTTGAGCAGCCGCATCGGCGACGTGGCGATCACGTCGGCGTTGCGGAGCCGGCGCTCGAGCAAGCCCATCTCCCCGATCAGGTCACCCGCCTTGAGCGAGGCGACCTTCGTCCCGGCTTGGATGACGTCGGCGGTGCCCTCCTCGATCGCGATCAGCTCGACCGAGTAATCCCCCTCCTTCATCAGCATCTGGCCTTCGGCGGCGCTTGTCTCGGTGGCGAATGCGGCCAACCGCTTGGCCTCGTCATCGGACAGCTCGGAGAAGATCGGTATCTCGGTCAGCCGGTTGGGGTCCATGGCTCCAGGTCCTTAGAGGTTCGTTTCATACGCCTTGTGGCTCATCCGGCAACTGGTGGTCGGCCGTACTGACGGGGCCGACCACTAGTGTTACTACAGGGCTTGGACCTCGGACGTGACCTCGCTCACGGACGCCTTGGCGTCACCGAACAGCATCGCCGTCTTCGGGTCGTAGAACAGCGGGTTGTCGATCCCGGCAAAGCCCGATGCCATCGACCGTTTGAGGACGATCACCGACCCGGACTTGTCCACCTCGAGGATCGGCATCCCGTAGATCGGGCTGCCGGGCTCATTCTTGGCCGCCGGGTTGGTGACGTCGTTGGCGCCGATCACGAGCGTCACATCGGTCCGCCCGAACTCCGGGTTGATGTCATCCATCTCGCGCAACAGGTCGTAGGGGACGTCGGCCTCCGCCAGCAGCACGTTCATGTGGCCCGGCATCCGGCCGGCGACCGGGTGGATCGCGTACTTGACGGTGACGCCCTTGGCCTCGAGCGCTCGCTCGAGCTCGCGGACGGCGTGCTGGGCCTGAGCCACCGCCATCCCATAGCCGGGCGCGATCACCACCTGACGGGCGTAGGAGAGCTGAATGGCGACGTCCGCGGCCGATGTCGAGCGAACGGTTCCCCCGGTCTCTCCGCCCCCACCGGCGCCGACCGGGGCGGCGATCGCGCCGCCAAACCCGCCGGCGATGATCGAAGGCACCGAGCGGTTCATCGCCTTGGCCATCTGGTCGGTGAGGATCGTGCCCGACGCGCCGACGATCATGCCGGCGACGATCATCACCGGATTGGACAGCGCCAGTCCGGTGGCGGCCGCCGACAGGCCGGTGAAGGCATTGAGCAGCGAGATCACCACCGGCATGTCGGCGCCGCCGATCGGCAACACGAGCATCAGGCCCAACGCCGCCGAGCAGACGAGGATCCCGACGATGAACAGTCCCTGCGAATGAGTGCCGGCGCTCAGCACGACCGCGCTGACCACGACGATCACCAGCAGGACGAGGTTGATGATCGACTGCAGTTGACCGGGCGCCTTGATCGGTCGGCCGGGCAGGATCTCCTGGAGCTTGGCGAACGCGACCGCGGAGCCCCAGAATGAGATCGAGCCGACGATCGCGCCGAACATCTCAAACCCCTCCGAGCGCAGCGGCCAGTCCCCGCCGAAGTGATGGCGGTACTCGACCCACGCGATCAGCGCCACCGCCCCACCGCCGACGCCGTTGAACAGCGCCACCATCTGCGGGATTGCGGTCATCTTCACGTTGCGCGCCGCCGGCACGCCGACAGCGGTGCCAATCGCCAGTCCGACGATGATCAAGATGACCGTGCCCGAGCCGTGAAACTCGCCCTTGCGCAGCAGCGTCGCGACCACCGCCACCGCCATGCCGACGGCAGCGATCTGGTTGCCGCGCACCGCCGTGCGCGGGCCGGTCAGCCCGCTCATGCCGTAGATCATCAGACCGAACGCGACGATGTACGCGGAGTCGATGAAATCCGTCGTCTGCAGGAAGATCGTCCCCAGACCGCTCACGAGGCGCCGCCCTCCGAACCGTCGGACTCGTCGGCCTTGGGCGGGTCTTTGGCCTTGAACATCTCCAGCATTCGGTCGGTCACCATGAAGCCGCCGATCACGTTGATCGTCCCGAACGCGACCGCGATCACCAGCAGGATCTTCTCCAGCACCCCACTGGACTCGGACATCAGCAACAGGCCACCGAGCACGACGACCCCGTGGATCGCGTTCGTGCCCGACATCAGCGGGGTGTGCAGCGTGTTGGGAACCTTCGAGATCACGGCGAACCCCACGAAGCCGGCGAGCACGAGCACCGCAATATCGATGACCAATGGGTCCATGAGTGACGTTCTCCTTGAGCTAGGCGGCGGCCGCGGCCTTGGCGCCTTCGTGGACGATCTGTCCATCCCGCGTGATGCAGGCACCGGAGATCACCTCGTCCTCGAAGTCGAGCGACAGCTCGCCGGACTCCGAGATCATCAGCCCCAGCAGTGACTGGACGTTACGAGCGTAAAGCTGGGAGGCATGCTCGGCCATCGTGCTGGGCACGTTGAGGGGCGCCAGGATCTTGACGTCATGGCGCAGCACCGACTCCCCCGGCTCCGACAGCTCGCAGTTACCGCCGGCCTCGCCGGCGAGATCGACGATCACCGAGCCCGGCTTCATCAGCTTGACCGCCGCCTCCGTGACGAGGATCGGGGCCCGGCGCCCCGGGACCAGAGCAGTCGTGATGACCACGTCGACCTTGCCAATCGCCTCCGCCATCAACTCCTGCTGCAGGGCCTGCTGCTCGGCGGTCAGCTCCTTGGCATAACCACCCGAGCCCTCCAGGTCACCACCGAGATCGAACTCCAGGAACTTCGCGCCGAGCGACTCCACCTGCTCCTTGACCGCCGCCCGCACATCAAAGCCCTGGACCACCGCGCCGAGGCGCCGCGCGGTCGCGATCGCCTGCAGCCCGGCCACACCCGCGCCCAACACCAGCACCGTCGCCGGCCTGATTGTCCCCGCCGCGGTCATCAGCATCGGGTAAAAACGGCCCAGCTCCTGCGCACCGATCAACGCTGAGCGATAGCCCGAGATGTTGGCCTGCGAGGACAGCGCGTCCATCGACTGCGCCCGGCTGATCCGCGGAATCGCCTCCATCGCGAAGCTGGTGACGCCCGTCGCGGCGATCGCGCTCACGCCCTCCACGTTGGTCAACGGCCCCAAGAAGCCGATCAACACGCTGCCCGAGCCCAGCTGCCCGATCTCCTGCGCGTCAGGCGCCGCGACCTTGACCACCACATCGGCGCCGAGCACCGTCCCGGCATCGTCAACGAGCTCCGCCCCGGCGTCGGCATAGGCCTCATCGGGGATCAACGCGCCGGCCCCGGCGCCACGCTGGACGATGACCTGCAGCGGCGACGCGTCGTCGGCCCCGGCGCTCTTCGTGAGCTTGCTCACGGTCTCTGGCACCAGGGCGACGCGGCGCTCGCCGTCAGTTATCTCCTTCGGGACTCCGATCCGCATGCGGGCGGTGCAGAGTACCGTCTGGGCCGGCGCGACGGGGCGTGGCTCGCTCCGCCCGCCTCCGCATCCTGCACTCAGCCGAGGCCGACAGGGGCCAGAACGAGCGCGGTCACGACGCCCACCGCGCCTGCCAATCCCCCGGCTGACACCGAAATCCGGGGGGTCGCCATCGAGCCGGGGGACTCGGGGTGGGTGACCGAATACCGGCGGAGCGCCGGGTGAGCGGGTTCGCCCGCGCGGGTGCGCGATGCCGGCGCCCGGTGGCGCGCGGCGGCGAGGCGACGAGCGGACCGGGCCGATCGCGTCGGCGCCGGAGTCGCCGGAGGCGGCTGAGGCGGCTGAGGCGGCTGAGGCGGCCGGCCCGCCGGGGGCGCGACCGGGAGCGGCTTGCCTTCAAGCGCCATCAGCGCCTCCCCCGTCACCCACACCGGTGTCTGGCTCACCCCCCGGGCGTAGCGGAT
>DATCFW010000134.1:0-2179 GCA_036509295.1 Solirubrobacteraceae bacterium
GGGCCGGCGCCACCATCCGCGCCCCCTTCGTTGCCGTCCTTGACGTTCGCCTCGCGTCCCGGGACGCGAGGCGGATCGCGAGCTACCCCCGCGCGGCGCGCAGCCCGAATCCGCGCAACATCAGCAGCGCCTTCTCACCGAGCGTCCCGCGCGCCGGCAGCACGCCGAGCTGCGTGGCGGCGTCATACACGTCGAAGAACCCGCGCACCCGCAACAGCAGGTCGTGCTGGAGCTCGCAGTAGAAGACACAGTGCACGACGACGAACCGGTTGGTCGCCGGGAGCCCCTCCAGCGGCGCCCGGTGAGTGCCCAGCGCCTTGCACGGCGCGGCGACGAAGTGCTCGTTGGCGAGCCGCTCGCCCGTCCGCTCCAGCCGGGCGTCAGGGAAGCCCGTCCACAACCGGCCGGCGTGGGCCGACAGGGCGCCGACCCCCTCCAGCGGCTGATCGGTGAGTGGGTCCTCGTACTGCACGCCCGCGGCGCACACCTCGCTGAACGCCGCCGGGTCCTTGCCCGACCAGGCGTCCTGCCAGCCGTCGATCAACTCGTCGACGTTCACTGCGCGATGCCCGGGGCGTCGAACGCGGGAATCCCAGCCTGCTCAGTCGACGCCTGCGCGTAGCGCCGCCGCGGGATTCGCCCGGCGGCGCGGGCCAGCCGCCCGGCCCGCACGCCGAGCTTCACCGCCGTGGCCATCGCCACCGGATCGTGAGCACGCGAGATGGCGCTCGCACACAGGACGGCGTCGCACCCCAGCTCCATCGCCAGCGCCGCGTCCGACGCGGTGCCGACGCCGGCATCGAGGATCACCGGCACCCCGGCGCGCTCGATGATGATCGACAGGTTGTACGGGTTGCACATCCCCATGCCACTGCCGATCGGCGAGCCGAGCGGCATGACCGCGACACAGCCGACGTCCTGGAGGCGACGCGCCAGCACCGGATCGTCGGTGGTGTAGGGGAGCACGGTGAAGCCGTCGTCGACGAGCTCCTCGGCGGCGGCGACGAGCTCGACCGCGTCGGGCAGCAGCGTGCGGTCGTCACCGATCACCTCGAGCTTGATCCACGGCGTGGCGAACGCCTCGCGGGCGAGCTGAGCCGTCATCACCGCATCGCGAGCGGTGAAGCAGCCGGCGGTGTTGGGCAGCACGTCGACGCCGGCCTCATCGAGCGCGTCGAGGATCGAGCCCTGGGGGTGGGCGGGATCCGGTAGGCGCCGCAACGCCACCGTGCACAGCTCGGCCTCCGCCGCGCGGCAGGCCTGCCCGAGCAGCTCATGGTTGGCGAAGCCCCCGCTGCCGAGGATGAGGCGCGAGCGAAACTCGCGGTCAGCGATGCGCAGTGGATCGGTCACGGCGGTCATCCTCCTCCAATCGCGGCGAGGACTTCCACCATGCACCCTTCGCGCAACTCGGTGTCGGGCCACCGCGAGCGCGTCACCACCTCGCCATCGAGCGCCACGGCCACGCCGCGGGCGCCGGGAGCGACATCGAGCATCTGCACCACGCTTGCGACAGTAGCGCCGGGTCCGAGCCGGCGGGGCTCGCCGTTGATGGTGACGTTCACGCCGGGCTCCCGGCGGGGGCGGCGTGAAACCGCCCCGGTCCGATCGCGGCCGTCAGGGGCGAGGCGTCGGCTCCCGGCTCGCCGAGCAGCGACGCGGTGACCAGCTGCGCGGTGACCGGCGCCAGCAGGATCCCGCTGCGGCGGTGGCCGACGGCCCAGTGCAGACCGGGGATCTCGCTGCGACCGACGACGGGCAGATTGTCGGGGGTGCCGGGACGCAGCCCGGCGGCGAACTCGTCGACCACGAGCTCGGAGACGCCCGGCACGAGCTCGGCGGCGTCACGCAGCAACGCGAAGGCGGCGCCGGCGGTGACCGTCGTGTCGAATCCCCGCTCCTCCGAGGTGGCGCCGAGCACGTACCGGCCGTCGCCGCGCGGGGCGATGTAGGAGGGGCCCATCCTGATCACGCGGGCCACGAGCCCCGGGCCGGCGGGATCATGCAGGCGCATGATCTGTCCCTTGACCGGCCGCAACGGCATCTGCAGCTCCACCGGGATCCCGCCGATCTCCGGTGACCACACGCCGGCGGCGATGACGACGCGATCGGCGCTCACGCGCGACCCGTCGGCCAGCACCACCCCCGCCACCCGGTCACCGGCCAGCGCCACCCGGTC
>DATCFW010000135.1:0-4473 GCA_036509295.1 Solirubrobacteraceae bacterium
ACCTACTACAACGTCCAGCTGTTCCGCCGCGGCAAGGTCCTCAGTGCATGGCCGACGCGCGCGAGCCTGCGACTGCCCCGCAGCTGGCGGTTCCGCGGCCACCGTCACCGTCTCGCTCCGGGGCGCTACCGCTGGTACGTGTGGCCGGGGTTCGGCCCGCGCCAGGCGGCGCGCTACGGGCATGTGGTGGGCACGGCGACGTTCGCCGTTGCCTGACCGCCGCCGTCAGTTGCAGACCGGGCAGTGGCCGGCGGCGCATGTGCACATCGGCAGCGTGGCGCCAGCGCGCTCAGGGCGCCAGCGGCGCAGCCACTGCGACGCCGCCCGCTCGGTCCGATCGGGTGAGCCGCCGGGCCAGCATGCCGACACGATTCGCGTGATTAGCCCGCGGGTCTGGGGCGCGTGGCGCTCGGAGATCGCGCGGATGTGCTCGGAGAGCTCGTTTTGGTCCACGGAGGAGAGATCGAAGGTGCTCCGTCGCGGGTGCCGCAGCGGAAGTGGTTCGACGTCTACCCGTTTTCGGCACGTGGACCACCCAGGCTTAGCCCGGATCCAGGCTTAGGCGTGACCCCCGTCCGTCCGGGCCGCGGCAGGCGCTCCGTCTCGTTCACGAAAGAGCGCCCGCCGGGACCGGTTCGCTCAGGCCTGCTGCGGAACCAGGGCGATCGCCTCCTGGTATATGCCCATCGTCTGGGCGACGCCCTCGTTGCAGACGCCGCCGAGGGCGCGGAGGTGCTCGACGATCAGCGACGCATCGACGAGCACCCGCCGGAACTCCTCGTCCTGCCGGACGGCATCCAGCTGGGCGGCGCTGCCGCGCAGCTGCATAAAGCCGTTCAGCCCCCCGTTGGGATCGAGCAGAACGACATCGAACGACTCGATCCGTCCGTCCTGCTGCATCCGACCGTAGAGCCCGACGGCCTCGTTGAAGACCTCCAGGCCTCGCTCCTCACGACCGTGCACCGGAGCGTCCCAGCCGATGAACAACACGCGATCGGCCATGCCGACCCCTTCCTGTTGTGGTCCAGCCCCGGAGCCGGACCTTGGCCGGCCAACTATCTCACTCCCGACGCCGCTCGCGCAACCCGCGCGAGCGGCCGGGGAGCTCCGCAGTTGGAGACGGCTGATCCGCTGAGCTGGACGCAGGCAGGACGCGGCCGCGCCGTCATCGGGCGCGGTCGCACTCGTTGCGGGCCGCAGCCGCGCCGATCGCCGCCCGGCCCGGAATACGATCGAGGCGATGACCGACGTCCCCTCACCCCCCGCCGATCCGGCGCTGCTGACGCGAGCGCCGTCGTCCGGCCTGGTGATCGGCGCGATCGCGTCGGTGCAGTTCGGCGGCGCGCTCGCGGTGCACCTGTTTGGCGCCGTCGGGCCGGGAGGGGCGGTGCTGCTGCGCCTGGCGACTGCCAGCGTGGTCCTGTTCGCCGTCTCGCGTCCGCAGGTTCGCGGCCGCACCCGGCGCGAGCTGCTGCTGGTGGCGGTGTTCGGGCTCGTCCTGACGGCGATGAACCTCGGCTTCTACGCCGCCATCAACCGGATCCCGCTCGGCATCGCGGTCTCACTGGAGTTCGTCGGGCCGCTGGCAGTCGCGGTGGGCGGGTCGCGCCGCCCGGTCGATCTCATCTGGGTGGCGCTGGCGGCCGCCGGCATCCTCGCCCTCACCCAAGGCGGCGGCCATGGCGTCAACGGGCTCGGGGTGCTGTTCGCGCTCGGGGCCGGTGGTGCGTGGGGGATCTACATCCTGGTCAGCGGTCGCGTCGGGCGGGCGTTTCAGGGTGGCGCCGGCCTGTCGCTGGCAATGTGCTTCGCGACCCTCCTCGCGCTACCGGTGGGAATCGCGTCCGGCGGTGCGCACCTCATCGAGCCCCGGTCACTGGCACTGGGCGCCGCCGTGGGCATGTTGTCCTCGGCGATCCCATACTCGTTCGAGTTAGAGGCCCTGCGCCGGATCGCCGCGCCGGTGTTCGGGGTGCTGATGAGCCTCGAGCCGGCGATGGCGACGCTGGCCGGCCTGGTCGTGCTCGGTCAGGCGCTGAGCGGCCGCGCCCTGGTGGGGATCGCCCTGGTCATCGTCGCCTCGGTCGGCGCCTCGCGCCGGGCGCGCACCGCAGCGACGGACATCTAGGCGCCCGGCACCGAAACCGACTGACCTGGGCCGAGATGGAGCACGGGTGACCCCCCGGTTGGACCGAGAGTCCTGGTCAGCGGCAGGTTCTCCCGGTACTCTGCGCCAC
Organism: Solirubrobacteraceae bacterium; assembly: GCA_036509295.1. Taxonomy (GTDB): domain Bacteria; phylum Actinomycetota; class Thermoleophilia; order Solirubrobacterales; family Solirubrobacteraceae; genus Palsa-465. The sequence goes on from DATCFW010000135.1 coordinate 2,238, forward strand.
GGCCACCACCCGATGTCGTAGCCGTCAGACAACTTCAGGAAGGAAGTGGATGGAAGCCACCTCGATTCCCACGCCGGCCGGCGACGGCCAGGCGCCTCGCCCGCAGCTCAAGAAGGGCGCGATCAGTTACATCAGCAACATCGTCATCGGGGTCGCGTCGACCGCCCCGGCGTACAGTCTGGCGGCCACAGTCGGGTTCGTGGTTCTGATCGGAGGCGTCGGTGGCCATACCCCGGCGGTCATCATCGTCTCCTTCGTTCCGATGTTCTTCATCGCCTCGGCCTACAAGGCGATGAACGCGGCCGACCCGGACTGCGGCACGACGTTCTCGTGGGTCAGCCGCTCGATGGGTGCGGGCTGGGGGTGGGTGATCGGCTGGACCGTCATCTTCTCCGACATCGTCGTCAATGCCAACCAGGCGCAGATAGCCGGCAGCTACGGCTTCCTGCTGTTCGGGCGCAACGGCATGGCCAACAGCCTGGTGGACGTGACGATCCTCGGCGTGCTGTTCATCATTCTCCTCACCTGGATCTGCTGGAAGGGGATCGAGCTCTCGGCGCGCACCCAGCAGCTGCTGCTCGGCTTCGAGATGGCGATCCTCATCATCTTCGCGGTGGTGGCGCTGGTCAAGGTCTACACCGGCTCTCCAGCGCACTCTCAGCATGTCCAGCTCGACTGGTTCAACCCGCTCTCGCTCAGCTTCGGCTCGCTGATCGAGGGAATGCTGCTCGGCGTGTTTCTGTATTGGGGTTGGGACACCGGCGTCTCGGTCAACGAGGAGAGTCAGAACTCGTCCACCGGGCCCGGCCGGGCGGCGGTCGTCTCCACCGTGGTGCTGATCGGGATCTACCTGCTCGTCTCGGTTGCCGCCCAGGCGTACGGCGGCACGAAGTACCTCGCCAACAATCCCAACGACATCTTCGCGGGCGGCCTAGCTCGCGGCGTACTCGGGTCGCTGCACTTCCTGCTCACGATCTCGGTCCTCACGTCGGCCACGGCGGCCACCCAGACGACGATCCTCCCGGCTGCGCGCTCGGCCCTCTCGATGGCCCGGCGAGGTGCCATTCCTTCCCGGTTCGCCGAGATCCATCCGCGCAACCTCAGTCCAGGAACGGCGACGATCTGGGCGGGCGTCCTCTCCGTCATCTGGTACGTCTTCATCGTCAACGTGTCCACCAACGTGCTGGGCGACTGCGTTGCCGGCCTCGGCTTCCTGGTCTGCACGTACTACGGGTTCACCGGCTTTGCCTGCACGTGGTTCTACCGCCGCGAGCTGACCAAGTCGGTCCGCAATTTCTGGTCACTGGGCTTCATGCCGACGCTTGGCGGGCTGATGCTGATGGGGATCCTGGTCCGTGGTGCGATCTACTATGGCCACGAGATCAATGACTACAGCTCGCCGTTCTTGGGACTCGGCGTGCCCGACTGGATCGGCATCCTCGGCATCGGCAGCGGCATCGTGCTGATGCTCATCCAGCGTGTCCGCGCGCCCGGGTTCTTCCGGCGTGAGCGGCGACTCGTGGCCGGCGATCCGATCGAGGTGGTCACGCCGGAGGCCGAGTTCGCGCCCGTGGAGTCGATGCTGTAGGGCAGCGCCAGCCGGTCTGTCTCATGTCAATGGCGCCGTCGTTCTGGCTCGACCAGCTCGGGTCCCGTCCCCGGCGGCCCGCGCTCAGCGGTGAGCGCGAGGCCGACGTCTGCATCGTCGGTGGTGGGTTCACCGGCCTGTGGACCGCGTATGAGCTCAAGCGGGCGGACCCCAGCCTCGTCGTCATGGTGCTCGAGGCCCAGCACGTCGGCTTCGGCGCCTCCGGGCGCAACGGCGGGTGGGTGCTCGGCAAGCTGTCGGGGTCCGATGACGCGTGGCGCCGGCGCGGCGGCCCCGACGCCGCCCGGACGATGGTCCGCGCCATTCAGCAGACGGTGGAGGAGGTCGGCACCGTCGTGGCGCGGGAGAACATCGAGTGCGACTGGCACCACGGCGGAACGCTGACCGTCGCGCAGAGTGACATCCAGCTACGGCGGCTGCGCGCCCAGGCGGCGGCGGAGCGACAGACGCTCGGTGAGGATCTCACCTGGCGGGTGCTCGACGCCGATGAGCTCGCGGCGCGCCTCCAGGTGACCGACGGCCGCGGGGCGCTGTACACGCCGCACTGCGCCCGGGTGCAGCCGGCCCGGCTCGTCGATGGGCTGGCGGCGGCGGCCGAGCGGGCCGGAGTCATCATCTACGAGTCGA
>DATCFW010000136.1:0-9050 GCA_036509295.1 Solirubrobacteraceae bacterium
TCGAGGTGGTGGAGCGCCAGCCGTTCGGCGGCCCGCTGTTCGTCCGGTTCGGCGCACAGATCCACCCGCTGGGCGGCGAGCTGGCGCGCGCGATCAGAGTGCAGGTGAGCCGGTGAGCCCGGAGACGGCACTGGAGGCCGCGGTCCCGGACGGCCACCCCGGCGTAGTCCCCGAGCCCCTCACCCCGCTGGAGCGCCAGCTCGAGCGGGGGCGATTGCGGATGACCTTGTCGATGCTCGGTCCGGCGTTCGTGGCGGCGGTGGCCTACGTCGATCCGGGCAACTTCGCCACCAACCTCCAGGGCGGGGCCCAGTTCGGTTACGAACTCCTCTGGGTCGTCCTGGTGGCCAACCTGATGGCGATGCTCGTCCAGTACCTGTCGGCCAAGCTGGGGATCGCCACCGATCGCAACTTGCCCGAGCTGTGCCGGGAGCGTACGCCGCGCTGGGCCAGCTGGGGCCTGTGGATCCAGGCCGAGATCATGGCGATGGCCACCGACGTGGCCGAGTTCCTCGGTGCTGCGATCGGACTCAACCTGCTGTTCGGCGTGCCGCTGCTGGTGGCCGGGCTGATGACGGGGGTGATCGCGTTCGGCATCCTGGCTCTCCAGCGCCGCGGCTTCCGCGCGTTCGAGCTCGCGATCGCCGCGTTGCTCGGGATCGTCTTCGCCGGGTTCCTGTACCAGACGCTCAAGATCGGCCCGTCGGCCCATCTCGCGCTGCGCGGGTTCCTGCCGCGCCTGAGTGGCAGCAATGCCGTGTACCTGGCCGTCGGCATCGTCGGCGCGACCGTCATGCCCCACGTCATCTATCTGCACTCGGCGCTCACCAATGGTCGGGTGGAGGTCCACAACGACGCCGAGCGGCGCCAGGTGCTGCGCTTCGAGCGCATCGACATCGCGATCGCGCTCGGACTGGCCGGACTCATCAACCTCGCCATGCTGGCGGTGTTCGCGAAGCTGTTCCACACCCCGGCGCTGTCGGGGATCTCGACGATCCAGGAGGCCCACGGCCAGATCACGCGCCTCGTCGGAGGCGGCGCGGCGCTCGCGTTCGCGGTGGCGCTGTTCGCATCCGGCGCCTCCTCGTCGAGCGTGGGCACGTTCGCCGGGCAGGTGGTGATGGCCGGTTTCGTGGGAATCCGGCTGCCGATGCTGCTGCGCCGGGCGATCACGATGCTCCCGGCGCTCGTCATCCTCGGCCTCAACGTCAGCGCCACCAATGCGCTCGTGCTCAGCCAGGTGGTCCTGTCGTTCGGGATCCCGTTCGCGCTGGTGCCGCTCGTGGTCCTCACCGGGCGCCGCGACGTGATGGGAGCGCAGGTCAACGGACGGGTGCTGAGCATCGCCGCCTATGCCGTCGCCGCAGTGATCACGGTGATGAACCTGTTCCTGATCGGCCAGCAGTTCCTCGGGTAGCGACCATTAGTACGCTTGCGATCGATGTCCATCGCCCAGACCTTCGACGAGCTGATCGCGCCGCTGCCCGATGACTGGACGGACCTCGAGTTCGACCTGCGGATCTTCGACGAGACCCGCTACGTCGATGCCGCGATCGTGCTCGTCACCTGCAACGCCCAGCCGCACTCCAAGCGCGATTGGCACTGGCACGTCGTCGTCGCGCACCGCTTCGGCCATGGGGCGTCGGTGCCGGCGGTCCAGCTCGCGCTGAGGCTGCTCGACGACTCGGGCATCGATGCGGAGCTGGCGGTGCGCGAGGTGCGCACCGGCCGCGCCGAGGTGGTTCAGATGTGGGGCCGGACCGAGTCAGTCCGCCAGGAGTTCAAGAAGCTCCGCGCCCAGTAGGCGCAGCCGGCGCAGTAGGCGCAGCCGGCGCCCGGGTCAGCCGGTCGGGGCGAACCGGGTATCGAACGTCGTCGCGATGTCGGGCGGGGATGCCACGATCCCGAATCGCGCCTCCCAATGGGCCCAGCGGCGCAGCAGCGGGACGTCGAGGACCCCGAAATGGCCCTCGGGGCCCCGGAACGCCGCGCCCAGGCCGGCCAGCTCGGCGGTATCGAGGCCATGATCGAGGCCGGGAACCTGGGACTCGAGGGCGTGCTGTCCGAGCGCCGGCCGAGCCAGCGCCAGGTCATAGCCGCCCACGAGCGCCCCGACGACCGACTTCGCCAGCCCGGGGTGAACGGCGAGGTCGTGACCGGTGGCGCACAGCACCAGCTCGGGATAGGGCGGCGCGCCATAGTTCTCGACGCGGAACACATGAAAGCCGGGCCGCTGCCGAGCCAGCGTCACGCCCTCGTCATTCCAGAACGCGGTGGCCGCGGCGACCCGCCCGGCGAGCAGGTCGGTGACGGCGTTGAAGCCGATCGTGATCGTCTTGAGCGCGCGGGGGCGCCCGCGCGCGCCGGCGACGATCGAGTCGAGCACGGCGGTGTCGCTGGGGTCCCCGCTGATCCCGACCGTCCGGCCGGCGAGCTGGCGCGGGCTGTGGATGGCGGGCGCGGCGATCACCGAGGCGAGCGGCCGCTCGACAATCGGCAGGATCCCGACGATGTCCTCGCCGTGCTCGCGGGCGATGGCGAGGTCGTGGATGTCGAGGATCGCGAAGTCGACGCGGCCGGTCTCCAGCAGCCGGATCGCGTCGGTCGACGCCGACGGCGCGATCACGTGCAGGCGGACGCCGGCGGCGACGTCGAGATGCCGGGCGATCGCGGTGTAGATCCCCACGTGGACGGGGTTGGGGGTGAAGTCCAGGACGACCGAGGCGCTGGGCGTTGCGTGGCCGGAACCGCCGGATCCGCCACAGCCGGAAACGGCTACGGCGGCGAGCACGATCGGGATCAGCAGGCGGCGCACGGTCGGCCAGCATAGGCGCCTCCTAGAATGTGCCCGGAGCATGCGACGCCGCGTCACGTTCAGCCGCAACATCACGCTGTCGCTCAGCCGGACGTGCCGCTGCTACTGCAAGTACTGCTCGTTCGCGACGCATCAGCCGCACCTGCACGACCCCGACGAGGTCGTGGAGATCCTGGACCGCGCCGCCTCCCGCCATCGCGCCAAGGAGCTGCTCGTCCTCACCGGCGAGCGTCCCGAGTACCACGCCGGCGTCGCCGCCAAGCTCGCCGAGTACGGCCACCAGGACTTCACCAGCTACGTCGTGTGGGTGTGCGAGCGGGCGCTCGAGCGCGGGCTGCTCCCGCACACCAACCTCGGCGTCGTCAGCCGCGAGGACCTGACCAGGCTGCGCGCGGTCACCGCGTCTCAGGGGCTCATGCTCGAATCGGTGTCCGAGCGGCTCATGGAGACCGTGCACGCGGGCTCGCCGACCAAGCACCCCGCCCGGCGGATCGAGACGATCACCGCCGCCGGCGAGCTGAAGATCCCGTTCACCAGCGGCATCCTCGTCGGGATCGGCGAGACCGAGGACGAGCGGATGGCGTCGCTGGCGGCGCTGGCGGAGATCCAGCGCGCGCACGGCCACCTGCAAGAGGTGATCCTCCAGAACTTCGTCCCGCATCAGAGCTACTACGGGCGCGAGCCGGCCGAGATCGCCGATGCCGCCGCCCGCGAGTACTGGCGCACCGGGGTCGGTCACGGGGCGGGCGGGACCGGTCAAGCTCCCGCGTGGGCGTCGCCCGTCAGCCTGGCCGATATGAAGCGGCTGATCGCCGAGACCCGGCGGCTGATGCCCGAGATCGGCATCCAGGTCCCGCCCAACCTGTCTGACTGGTGGCCGGAGCTGGTGGCGGCCGGCGCGACCGATCTCGGCGGCCTGAGCGCAAACGGGGATCACATCTCGCCCGAGCACCCGTTCCCGTCGCCGACCACTGTGCGCAAGCGGCTCGCGCAGGACGGGTACGCGCTGTCCGAGCGTCTGTGCGTGTATCCGGAGTACATCGATCCGGAGTGGGTCGCCGCGCCGGTGCTCGACGTGATCACGAGCCGCTTCTGGTCGTTCATCCCGCGACGGGGCAGCGGCCGCCGGACGGAGTTGACCGTCGCCGACGAGACCGCGCCGCGGGCGATCGAGAAGGCGCGCGACGGGATCGCGCTCACGCCCGACGAGCTCACGGCGCTGTTCGCCGAGCGGCGCCCGGCGGTCATCGAGGACATGCGGGGCGCCGCCGACGAGCTGCGCCACCGGCTGGCGGGGGACACCGTGACGTTCGTGGTCAATCGCAACATCAACGTGTCGAACATCTGTGTCGTCGGCTGCGCGTTCTGCGGCTTTGGCCAGTCCAAGCGCTCGCCCGACGCCTACGAGCACTCCGCCGATGATTTCGCGCAGCGCGTCGATGAGGCAGTCCAGGCAGGCGCCACCGAGCTGTGCATCCAGTCGGGCATCCATCCCGACTGGGACCTCGACGACTACCTGCACTGGCTGCGCTTCGCCAAGGAGCTTGCGCCGCAACTGCACCTCCACGCGTACTCGCCGATGGAGGTGGCCCACATGTGCGACGTGAGCGGGCTGGCGCCGCGCGAGGTGTTCTCCCGCCTGCGCGACGCCGGGCTGGGCTCGACCCCGGGGACGGCCGCCGAGGTCCTCCATGACGGCGTCCGCGAACGGATCTCCCCCAACAAGCTGCCGGTGGCGCGCTGGGTGGAGATCATCGAGGCCTCCCACGCCGAGGGCATCCGATCGACGGTGACGGTCATGTTCGGCCACATCGAGGAGCCCCACGAGCTGGCCGAGCACATGCGCGTCGTCCGCGAGCTCCAGCAGCGCACCGGCGGCTTCACCGAGTTCGTGCCGCTGTCCTTCATCCCGTTCCAGACGCTGCTCGGCCGCGCCCACGGCGTCCAGGAGATCTCGCGCGAGGAGAACCTCAAGCACACGGCAGCGTTCCGGCTGGCGCTGGGCGAGACCGTCACCAATCTTCAGGCGAGCTGGGTGAAGATGGGTCTCGACGCCGCCACCGAGGCGCTGCGCTGGGGCGTCAACGACCTTGGCGGCACGCTCATGGAGGAGTCGATCAGTCGCATGGCCGGCAGCTACCACGGCGTCCGCCTCGAGCCCGCAGACCTGATCGGAGCGGCCCATATCGCCGGCCGTGCCGCCGCCGAGCGGACGACGCTGTACGAGATCCGGCGCCGTCACGATCTCCATCCGATCGCGGCGTAGTGGGCCACCGGGTCGTGGGCGCGCGATGAGCGTCGAGCGCCCGCCATCGCTGTTCGCCGGCGTCGAGCCGCTGGAGGTGTTCGTCGAGCTCCTCGCCGACCTGGACACCGACACGTCGTCAACCGAGTTCTATGACCGCATCTGCGAGGCGATCTGCCGGCTGACGACGATGGAGCGCGCGGCGATCTTCATGGCCGACGCGGGACGGCGCAAGGTGCGCGCGGTCGGCTCGCACGGCACGTCGTTCGCGCGGCTGGCGCGAATGCAGCCGTCGCCGACGCTGCTCTCGACGCCGATCGCGCAACGGGCGCTGCTCGAGGACGAGGTGGTCGTCGTCTCGGATGGGATCGAGGATCAGGTCCCGTCGGAGTACGCCGAGATGTTCGGGATCACCACGCTGGTGTGCACCCCGCTCAGCGCCGCCGGCCGCGCCTACGGGGTGATCTGCGCCGATCGCGGCGGCGGGCGCTTCGAGCTCACCGACGGCGAGCGCCACCTGCTGTGGACCCTGGGCAAGACCGCCGCGCTGGTCGCCACCGCGCGCAACGCGACGCGCCAGCAGGAAAGCGCCCGCCGCCTCGGCGAGCGCCTCGAGCTGGCCCGCGACATCCACGAGCGCGTGATGCAGCGGCTGTTTGGCGTGTCGCTCGCGCTCAGCGCCGAGAAGGCGCTCGATCCCGAGGAGCGTGAGCGCTGCCGGGTCGAGTTGCAGCAGGCGCTCAGCGATCTGCGCAGCGCGCTGGAGCGGCCGCTGGCGCCGGTGGCCCAGGAAACCGGCACGACGCTCTCCGCCGAGCTGGCGCGGGTGGTCCAGGCCCCCGGTCCGCCGGTGAAGGTGACCTGGCCCGGAGAGGTGACTGTGCCCGTCGAGGTCGAGCCGCTGGCCCAGTCCGTGCTAGCCGAGGCCCTGCGCAACGTCGCCAAGCACGCCCGGCCCTCACTGGTGGAGGTGCACGTCGCCAGCGATCCGGACACGTTCACCCTCGAGATCCGCAACGACGGGGTCGCCCCGGGCGCGCGCGGCGCGGGGATGGGGCTGCGGCTGGCCGCGTTCGAGGCGCTGCAGCATGGCGGCGTGGTGGACTTCGGCGCGCCCGAAGCGGGGCGGTGGCGCGTGCGGCTGGTGGTGCCTCAGCCGGGGGCGGAGCGGTGACGCTGCCGCCGCCCCAGCGCCCGATGGTGCAGCGCAAGCTGCGCGTGCTGGTGGTCGATGACCACGACGTCGTTCACTGGGGCTTTCGGGTCCTGCTCGGCGAGCAGCCGTGGGTGGAGCGGTGCCTGGCGGCGCGGACCGGCGATGAGGCGCTCGCGCTGCTGCCGACGCTCCGGCCCGATGTGGCTCTCGTTGACCTGTTCCTCGCCGGCGAGTCGGGCGCCGACGTGTGCGACTCGATCCGCAAGCTGTCTCCGTCGACGCGGGTGCTCCTCATCTCCGGCGCCGGAAGGATGTCCCCCGCCGCCGCCCGGGCCGCCGGCGCCTCGGGATTCGTGTCCAAAGACTGGGAGGCGCGCGAGGTGGCGCGGGCGGTGCGCATGGTCGGGTGCGGGATGACCGTGTTCGAGCCGACCGCCGAGCAGCCCACGCCGCTACTCACCGAGCGCGAGCGCGAGGTGCTGGACCTGATCGCGGCCGGGTCGACCAACCGGGAGATCGCCGATCAGCTGTTCCTGTCGCCGCACACCGTCAAGGAGCACACCAGCGCCGTCTACCGCAAGCTGGAGGCTCGCAACCGCGCCGAGGCGGTGCAGCGCGCCCAGCGGGTCGGGCTGCTCTCGTGAGGCGGGCGAGCGGCCCGACCGGTACCGCTACGACCTCGCGCTGGTGCCCCGGCCGGGACACTACCCGACTGGCTGGCCGTTGGCGGTCAGTGTGACCTCGATGTTCCCGCGGGTGGCGTTGGAGTACGGGCACACCTGGTGCGCGGCGGCGACGATCGTCTTGGCCTGCTCGACGTCGTCGATGCCGGGCAGCGTGACTTCGAGTCCGACGCCGATCGTGAAGCCGCGGTCCTCGGTGGTGATCAGGGCGACGCTCGAATCGACCGAGACGGCACCGAGATCGACCTTCTCGCGCCGGCCGACGACGCCGAGCGCGCCCTCGAAGCAGGCGGCGTAGCCGACGGCGAACAGCTGCTCGGGGTTGGTCCCGACCTCGTCGGATCCAGCCGGCGGACGAAGCTGCACATCGAGCACCCCGTCGCTGGTGCGACCGTGCCCGTGCTCCCGGCCTCCGGTGACGTGGGCCTCTGCGGTGTAGAGCGTCTTTGCCATGACGTCAGTCCCCTCGCTTGCGATTGATTGCAGTGGCGAGCCTACCGACGCGCAGTGGGCGGCCGTCAGCGCCGACGCATCGCCCACTCGATGGCGGGCAGCTTCACGGCGTGGGGCAAGTACTGGGTGGCGAGCATCGCCGCGCGGATCGGCAGGCCGGGGATGACGACGCGGCGTCCCGCTGCGAGGCCGTTGACCCCGGCCGCGGCGGCCTGCTCGGCGGTCACCCACGCCGGGCGGGGTACGGCCTTCTCAAAGGATTGACCGCTGCCGACCTCCCAGCCGGCGACGTCCCAGAACTCGGTTAAGACGGGGCCCGGGGCGAGCACCGTCACCGTCACCCCCGAGCCGTGCAGCTCCTGGTGCAGCGCCTCGGAGAAGGTGAGCACGTACGCCTTGGCGGCCGAGTAGCCGGCCGAATAGGGGAGGGGCTGCATGCCTGCGGTGGACGCGACGTTCAGCAGCGCGCCGCGCCCGCGCTGCACCATCGCCGGCAGGAACGCCGAGCTGAGCGCGACGACCGCCTCGACGAGCACGCGCACCTGCTGCAGCTCGCGGGCCGGGTCCGATTCGTGGAACGGCCCGCCGGTGGCGAAACCCGCGTTGTTGACGAGCACGCTCACCTCGAGCCCGAGCGACCCGATCCGCGCGGGCAGCCGCTGGCGCGACGCCGCCTTGCCCAGATCGCACCCGATCGCCTCGGCGCGGACCCCGAACTCGGACGACAGCGCCTCCGCGAGCTCGTCGAGCTTGTCCTTGCGGCGGGCGACGAGGATGAGCCCGTGGCCCCGCGCGGCCAGCTCGCGGGCGATCGCGGCGCCGATGCCGGCGGATGCGCCGGTGACGAGCGCGGCGGTGTCGGGGGTGGGGTCCGGAAGGCTCAGCGGAAGATCGTCCGCCAGCCTACTTGCTGACGGCGCTCGCGGGGGAGGATTCGCCGGAAAGCGGTGTTGGGGTGCCTGCCGAAATACCCCCCATTCGTCCGTCCCCCCGAACGGGGGGAAGTACATAACAAGGCTGTATCCGCGCTCGGGTGACGGCGTACGTTGAGCCGATGAGCACCACGACCGCGATCCTGTTCCCCGGCCAGGGCAGCCAGACCCCGGAGATGGGCGACCTCGTCGCCCGGGTTCGTCCTGAGCTGCTCGAGCTGGCGGTCAGCGTGGTCGGCGAGGATCCGTTCCCGCGCGCCAACGACGGCACCAACTTCGCCCAGCCGGCGATCTTCTGCGCCAGCCTCGCCGGCTGGGAGGCGCTCGGACGCCCGTCCGGGGACATGATGGCCGGGCACTCGCTGGGCGAGCTGGGGGCGCTCGTCGCCGCGGGCGCGCTGGCCGAGCGCGAGGGGCTCGAGCTCGTCGCCCTGCGTGGGCGGCTGATGGAGGAGTCCGGCCGCGAGGCCGGGGACGGCGGGATGATCGCCGTGCTCGGCGCGGGCGCGTCCGATCGCGCGCCGGAGATCGCCGAGGCCCACGATCTGACCGTCGCCAACGACAACTCGCCGCTGCAGGTGGTCATCTCCGGACCGACGTCGCGGCTGCCGGCGGCGCTCGAGCACGCCAAGGAGCTCGGCCTGCGCGCGATGGAGCTCGACGTGACCGGTGCCTTCCACTCGCCGATGATGGCCGCGGCGGTGCCCGAGTTCGAACGCGCGCTCGCTCAGACCACGTTCTCCGCGCCGCGCGTGACCGTCGTCTC
>DATCFW010000137.1:0-9554 GCA_036509295.1 Solirubrobacteraceae bacterium
GCCCGCCCCGGCGGGTGAGCGCTCCGACCCGCCGCTACACTCGTCCGCCGATGTCAGCCGTCGACTCGCGGGAATCGGACCCGCCCACCCCGCCCACGACCGGCTCCGCCGGCTCCAGGGAGTCTCACGGAGCGTCACGCGCTCGCCGCCTGCATGTGCCGCGGTCCCCCGCGGTGATCGCAGTGCTGGTCTGCATCGTGCTGGGAGCGCTGTCGGCGGCGATCCTGCCGACGGTCCCCAGCTATGACCCGTGGTCCTGGATCGTGTGGGGCCGGGAGGTGACCGACCCGCATCTGAGCTTCATCGTCAACGGCGGGCCGTCGTGGAAGCCGCTGCCGGTGGTCTTCACCACGGTGTTCGGGCTGTTTGGCGGCGCCGCTCCGACCCTGTGGGTGATCACCGCGCGCATCGGCGGCCTGCTCGGGCTGTGGGGCGCCTGGAAGCTGACCAGCCGGCTCGTGGGCGGGGGCCCGCTCGGCGCGTTCACCGGACTGCTGGCGGCGGCCGCCATCGTGCTCACCGGCGGGCTCGATCAGGCCTGGTACTACTACTTCCTCCACGGCACCTCCGAGTCGATGCTGATCGGGGTCACGGTGTGGGCGGTGGACCGGTTTCTCGACGGCCGTCACACCCAGGCGTTCCTGCTCGGTGCCGCCGCCGGCCTCATCCGGCCGGAGTTCTGGCCGTTCATCGGCGTCTACGCGATCTGGCTGTGGTTCCGTGAGCCCTCGTTCCGCACTCCGTGGATGCGACTGCTGCTGCTGGCCGGACTGGCCGCGCAGCCGTTCGGCTGGTTCGTGCCGCCGTGGATTACCACCGGGCACCCGTTCCTGGCCGCGACCCACGCCGCCGACTACAACGGTCACCTGGGGTCTGACATCCTGCGCTCGGTCGTCACCCGCGGGATCCGCGACCAGCTGCTGCCGGCGCTCATCCTGGCGATCGTGGCGGTGGTGATCGGCTGGGTGCGAGACCGCAATCGGACGATCGTCGGGCTCGGCCTGCTCGTCGCCGCCTGGTGGGTGGTGGTGGTCGGCGAGACGCTCGACGGGTATCCCGGCCTCGAGCGGTTCTTCCTGCCGGGAGCCGCGCTCACGTGCGTGCTCGGCGCGGTGGGCGTCGCTCAACTCGCTCAGCTCGCCGGCGGTCTGCTGGCCGGCCGGACGCGCTGGGCGCTCACCGCCGCCGTCGCGCTCGGCCTGGCCGCCGTCTGCGTCCCGTTCAGCACGGCCCAGATCACCAAGGTCCGCGCCGACGAGTCTGACGCGAACCAGGCGGTCAGCCTGCTCGACTCGCTCACGCGGGCCGTCGCGGCCGTCGGGGGCAAGGCCGGTGTGCTGCCGTGCAAGTCGAGCTTCGTCGCCGTCAACCACTCCGGACAGACGGCGCTGGCGTGGAAGCTCGGGGTGACGCTCGAGCGCGTCGGCACCTCGATGCGCGCTCCCGGCGTCGACTTCATCGGCCCGCACGCCGCGGCGATTGGCGGTGCGGCCAAGGTCGATCCGCGCCTCACCACCGTGCGGACGGTGGCGGCGGTCGGTCCGTGGCGCGTGGTGACGCGCACCGACCCGCGCCTGCCCGCCAGCGGCTGCATCGGGCGCTGAATGGCCCGTTTCGCACATACGACCCCCTGAGACGATCATCGCCGCCGGCTCCCGGAGACTGAGAGCAGGGCACGCCTCGCCCTGGCGCCCTTGCCCTTCTTGCCCTTCTTGCCCTTGTGCTTCTTCTTCGGCTTGGGCTTGGGCTTGATCCTGAGCCGCTTCTTGACCACGGTCGCGTTGCCGGCGCGGTCGGTGGCCAGGATGGTGACCGTGACCCGGCGCGTGCGTGTGTAGACGTGGCTCGCGCTCGTGCGCCGGATCCGGGCAATCGTCCCGTCCCCCCAGTTGACGTACACGGTCGCGACCCCCGAGGCCGCCGAGCTCGGCAGGCCGGGCGGCGGCGGATCGCTGTAGCCGACGGTGAGCCGCTCCCGGGTCTTCACGATCGCCGTGCCTCGGATCGACGCCGAGACGCGCGGCCGGACGGTGTCGACGAACACCGTCGCCGGGGCGGCGGGCGTGCTCAGCCCGGCCTGGTTGACCGCGGTGACCTGATAGGCGTGGCGGCCGTTGCTCGTCGAGGCGACCGTCGCCGTCGCCGTCGTCTGCGCGATCACCGTCCCGTCGAGGTTGACGACGTACTGCGGTGATCCCCACAGCTCAGCGGCGTCCGACCACGCCAGGGTCGGCGTCGACGTCGTGGCGTACATGAAGCTGCGCGCGGGCACGAAGCCACCGGGGGTCTGGTAGAGCTGACCGGCGACGATGGAGGCGCCGGCGCCGGTGCCCTGCACCCAGGCGACGGCGGCATCGCCGGAGACGTCGCCGGCCGCCACCAGCCCCGCGGCCGCGTCGGCGGTGCCCAGCGCCGGCGAGGAGATGACCTCCTCGGGGCTGAAGTCAGCCCCGTCGGCGGCGTACCGAACCCGAATCTCGGGAGGGCCGGCGACGCCCGGAGACTGCTGCCAGGCGATCAGGTTGGAGACGAGGCCCGCGGTGGCGGGGACGGCGTCGGGCGGGCCGCTGTTGGGCAGGCTGTCCACGCGCACCGTGCGGCCGAACACGTCGTTTGAACCCAGGGTGGTCGCGTACAGCTCGTGGGTCTGGTCGTGCTCGGAGGTGACGAACCCCGCCCCGTACTCGGTCACCGCGGTCTGCGGCTGGTCGGCGCCCTCGCCGCCGCCGGTGGTGATGCCGTCGCCCTCCCCGATCCCGTCGTATTGCGAGCCGTGCAGGCGGTTCAGCAGCACCCGCGACTGGGTGACGCCGCCGCTGGCGATGCTCTCCTGGAAGGCGACCGAGGCGTACGTCGAATCCCCCCCGGCGGAGATCTCCGGCTGGCTCGCCGACACCTCCGCCCAGCCGTCGAGGGACGGCACGTCGGCCTGTTCGTAGACCGCGCTCGGGGTGGCCCCGACGACTCGACGGCTGAAGATGTGTCCGTTCTCACCCCAGACGACGATGCCGACGCCGTCGCCGGCGGCCACCACATCCGGAGGACCCGAGCCGGTCCCGGCGGCGTCCGCCGCGTTGGCATCGAGCGCCGTCGGTTCGAGCGCCCACTGGCCCTGGTCATAGAACGCCGCCCGAACGTCGCCTCCGCCGCCGCCGTTGAGCGCCGTGAACGCGAGGTAGGCCTTGCCGAAGTTCGACATCGACAGCGACGGGTTCTCCGCGGCAGCGTAGAGCGCCTCCGGGCCGCCGAACGGGCCGCCGCCGGCCCCGGTCTGCGCCACGTACAGCGTGCCTGCGTTGACGAATGCCACCAGCAGCAGCCCATCCTGGCCGGCCGCGATGACCGGCTGAGAGGACGCCCCGAGCAGTCCGGCGTCGACCTCGAGGGGGGGTTGGAAGGTGCCGTTGAGCAGCTCGGAGACGAACACGTGAGGCTCGCTGCCGACGTCCTTGAGGTAGACGAGGCCGCCGGTGCCGTCGCGGTCGATCGACATGCCGTCGAGGCCGACGATGGCCGCGGACGGCCCGTCGATGATCGTCTGGGGCGCCAGCGTTGGGGTCCGCGCCGCGGCCGCGCGGCCCGGCGATAGGGCCCCGCTCCACGCGCAGGCGCAGGCGAACGTCAGGGCGCACAAAATCAGCGCCCTGCGCGATGCCCCGGTGCAGAGTGGTGAACGAGCCAAGGGAGTGACATCTCTTAGAACAGCACAAGCGGGCGCGGGTTGCGCTGTTGACATAGATCTCTCAGGTTGAGGCGGTCCGTCGGCGGAAGGCGTCCGCGCGGCGACGGAGAATGTCTCATCATGCTCGTCCTAGGCATCGATCCGGGCACCGCCAACACTGGGTATGGCGTCGTCCGCGGCGTCGGATCGCGGCTGGAGGTGGTCGCGCAGGGCCTCATCCAGACCCGTCCCGGCGTCCCGCTCGAACGCCGGCTGAGCGACATCCACCAGCGCGTCGGCGAGCTGCTCGATGAGCACCAGCCCGACGCGATGGCCATCGAGGAGCTCTACTTCGGCGCCAACGTCCGGACGGCGTTCGCCGTCGGTCAGGCGCGCGGCGTGGTGCTCCTCGCCGCCGGACAGCGCGCCGTCGCCTCGCGCTCCTACACCCCACAGCAGGTCAAGGGCGCGGTCTGTGGCAACGGCCGGGCCGCCAAGGACCAGGTCGCCCGGATGGTCGCCCGGCTGCTCGGGCTGGCCGCCGCGCCGCTGCCGGATCACACCACCGACGCGCTGGCGGTGGCCATCTGCGATCTCAACCGAGCGCCGCTGGCCCGCGCGATGGCGGCGGTGCCGGCGTGATCGCGCTCATCTCCGGAAAGGTCGCGGTGCGCCGCGGGGACCACGTGGTGGTCGACTGCGGGGGCGTCGGCTACCGGCTGGCGGTGTCGGCCGAGACCCTCAAGCACGTCCCGGCCGCTGGCCGCGAGGTGTCGCTGCACACCCACATGGTCGTCCGTGACGACGCGCTGGCCCTCTACGGCTTCGCCACCGAGGAGGAGCGCGACCTGTTCCTGATGCTGCTCGGAGTCCAGTCGGTGGGCCCCAAGGTGGCGCTGGCGGTCCTGTCCGGCGCGCCTCCGCGCGAGCTGCTCGCGGTGGTGGCCGGGGGCGATGTCAGTCGCCTGCAGGCGGCTCCGGGGGTCGGCAAGCGCACCGCGGAGCGGATCATCGTCGAGCTGCGCGAGAAGGTCGGCGCCGCACTCCCCGAGGGCTCGATCTCGGTCGCCCGCTCTGACGATCCGGCCACGCTGGCCCGGGAGGCGCTGCTCGGGCTCGGCTACAACGTCAGCGAAATCGATGAGCTGCTCGCCGGCGCCGCCGGGCAGAGCACCGAGGACATGATCGCCCACGCGCTGCGGAGCGCGCGCCGATGAGCACGGTGGGTGGGTCACGGATCCAGGATCCCGCGGAGCTGCCCGAGGACGAGGGTGAGCTGGACCGGTCCCTGCGGCCAAGGCGCCTGGCGGACTTCATCGGGCAGGAGGTGATCCGCGACCAGCTCGCGGTGTCGATCGAGGCGGCGTCCAGCCGGGGAGACGCGCTGGACCACGTGCTGCTGGCCGGTCCGCCCGGCCTGGGAAAGACGTCGCTGGCGCAGATCCTCGCCGCCGAGCTCGGCGTCGCGTTCGTGCAGACCGCCGGGCCGGCACTGGAGCGCAAGGGCGACATCGCCTCCTTCCTCACCGCGCTGGAGCCGCGGGCGGTGTTCTTCGTGGACGAGATCCATCGCCTGCCGCGCGCGCTGGAGGAAACCTTCTACCCCGCGATGGAGGACGGCGTGCTGCCGATCACCGTCGGCCAGGGCCCCGGGGCCCGGATCGTGACGCTGCCGCTGCCACCGTTCACGCTCATCGGCGCGACCACCCGGACCGGGCTGCTCACCACCCCGCTGCGCGACCGTTTCGGGATTCAGTGCCGGCTCGAGCACTATGGACCCGACGACCTGGCGCGGATCGTCGTGCGCTCGGCGCGGCTGCTCGACGTCGCGATCGAGGCCGGCGGGGCGGTGGCGATCGCCCGCCGCAGCCGCGGCACCCCGCGCGTCGCCAACCGGCTGCTGCGCCGCGTGCGCGACTACGCCGAGGTCCGCCACGGCGGGGTGGTCACCGAGGCGGTGGCGGCGTCCGCGCTCGACCTGTTGCAGGTCGACGCGGAGGGACTGGACCGGCTGGATCGCGAGCTCCTGCGCGCCATCTGTGACACGTTCGGCGGCGGTCCGGTCGGGCTGTCGACGCTCGCGGCCGCCGTCGGTGAGGAGCAGGACACGATCGAGGACGTGTACGAGCCGTATCTGCTCCAGCGCGGCTTCATCGAGCGCACGCCGCGCGGCCGGGCGGCGACCCGCCGGGCGTTCGCGCACCTGGGGCTCGAGCCGGTGCTGCCGCCGCAGCGCAGCCTGCTCTGAACCTGACCCAGCCGGCGACTCTTCACTGATTCAAAAGCTCGTCCCTCTATCCTCAGGCGCCCATGAGTCGCGAGCACTATTTCATCTGCCCTCACTGCGGCAACCGATCGATGGGCACCGATCGCAACGCCGGCTTCCGCCGGGAGGCGCGCGGCTGTGAGAAGTGCGGGTTCGCCTACCTGTTCGAGCTGCTCGATGACTACTACCCGGCGCCGAACGCCGCCTTCTTCGCCTGTGACTCCGACGGGCGGATCGTCGACTGCGGGCGGGGCTCGTTCGAGCTGACCGGACTGAAGACCGAGCAGGCGATCGGCCGACCCGTGCACGATGTCCTCGGCCTGCGGTTCGACGACGGCGCCGACCACGTCGCCACCGCGCTGGAATGGGAGGTCCGGGTCCAGGGCAAGCCCGTCGAGGTCCACGCCGAGCACGACCTGCCGGCCCGTGCGGTGGCCGACATCTTCCCCGCGTATGACGACGACGAGGGCGGGGTGTTGGTCGTCCTGACCCCGGCCAACCACCACTAGCCGCGTCGGACCCTCGGCGGCCCTGAGCCACTAGCATGCCCCTGAGCTGATGTCAGACCGACAGCGTCACGGCTTCGTCCTGCTCCTCGTCGCGGGGCTGATCGCCGCCTCGGTGTTCGCGATCACCACCCAGAAGACGATTCTGGGGCTCGATCTCAAGGGCGGGGTCGAGCTGGTCTACCAGGGCGAGCCGAATCCGCAGACCCCGGTGGTCACCCAGGCGGCGCTCAACCGGGCGGTTGACATCATGCGGTCACGCGTCGATCAGCTCGGCGTTTCCGAGCCCGAGATCCAGACCTCCGGCGGCAACCAGATCACCGTCGGCCTGCCTGACGTCAAGGACGTCGCGCGCGCCGAGCAGGAGGTGGGCCAGACCGCCGAGCTGTATTTCTATGACTGGGAGGCCAACGTCCTGACGCCGAGCGGGAAGCCCGCCGCCGACGGCCTGCTGACCCAGGATCCCGCTTCGATCACCCTCAGCACGGGCGGCACCACGAATGGTCAGCCCGGAGTCCAGGGCGCCGGCGGGGTCCCGCTCTATCAGGCGGTCCAGCTTGCCTCCAAGCAGCCGGTGGTGCCGATCCCGCCCAAGGGCTCGTCCACGTTGTCGCGCAAGGGCCCGCAGTACTACCTGTTCGGCGCGCCCGGCAGCGCCGCGTGCGCCGCCACCGCCAAGGCCAACGGGACGACCCCGATCCAGGGTGATCACTGCCTCCTGTCGGGCCCGGATGACAGCGTCGCCGCGCTCGATGCCGCCGTCGCCACCGGCGTCACGGCGTCCGCGGGCCAGGTGCTGACGGTCCCCCAGGGCACCGTCGTGCTCCAGGCGGCCAACCAATCCGCCGCCAGCCACCTCAACTTCGACAGCCCCACCGCCGAGTTCTTCGTGCTCAAGGACCACGTCGCGATTCTCGGCCGGGACATCACCAACCCGACCGAGAGCACGGACTCGGGCGGCAATCCGGACGTCCAGTTCGGCTTCACCTCGACGGGCCAACGCGAGTTTTCCAAGGTCACGGGGACGATCGCCCACCGTGGCCAGAACGTCAGTCTCGGCGGGGCCAAGCTCTATCAGCATTTCGCGGTGGCGTTGGACAACCAGCTTGTCACCGTGCCGGATATCCAGTTCGATCAGTACCCGGATGGGATCATCGGCGGTGGCGGCGCCGACATCACCGGCGGCTTCACGAGCACGTCGGCGTCGGATCTGGCCAACGAGCTGCGACTCGGCGCGCTGCCGATCACGCTCAAGCGGATCTCCGAGGAGCAGGTCTCGGCGACGTTGGGGCAGCAGGCGCTGAATCAGGGTTTGGTGGCGGGTGCGGTGGGGTTGTTGATCGTGGCGTTGTTTTTGATCGCGTATTACCGGGTGTTGGGTGTGATCGCGGTGGCGGGTTTGGTGGTGTATGGCCTGTATTTCTTTGCGTTGATCAAGTTGATTCCGATCACGTTGACGTTGGCGGGGATCGCGGGGTTGATCTTGACGATTGGTGTGGCCGCGGATGCGAACATCGTCATTTTTGAGCGGGTGAAGGAGGAGATCCGGGCGGGGCGTTCGATTCGGGCGGGGATCGCGACGGGGTATAAGAAGGGGTTGACGGCGATCATTGACGCCAATGTGGTGACGATCATGACGGCGTTTATCTTGTTTGTGTTGGCGACGTCGGATGTGCAGGGGTTCGCGTTCACGTTGGGGATTGGGGTGATCGTGTCGTTGTTCACGGCGGTGTTGGCGACGCAGGCGATCTTGATGACGATTGGTGATTCGCGGACGATCGCGCGGCCGTCGGCGTTGGGTGCTGGGGGGAAGAAGCGTCAGTGGCATTTTGATTTCATGGGCGCGTCGAGGTATTTCTTCTCGATGTCGGGGGTGATCTTGCTGATCGGCGCGCTGGCGATCGGCGGCCGCGGGCTGAACCTCGGGATCGACTTCACTTCGGGCGCGCGGATCGATGTCACGGTCGCGCATGCGGCGACGCCGGCGCAGGTCCGCGCCGTGGTCGCCGGGGCGGGGGTGTCGAGCCCGGTGGTGCAGGAGATCGGGGGCAAGGGCGTCCAGTTTCAGATCTCGTCCAAGCCGCTGGCGGGCGGCAGCAGTCGCGTGGACTCGGCGCTGAACGCGAAGTACGTCGTGAAGAGCTTTGGCAGCACGTCGGTGGGTCCGACGTTTGGGAAGACGGTGGCGAATAGTGCGGTGATTGCGATCATCGCGTCGTTGTTGGTGATTTCGGTGTATGTGGCGTTGCGGTTTTCGTGGAAGTTCGCGGTGCCGGTGTTGATCGCGTTGATGCATGATTTGTTGATCACGGCTGGGGTGTATGCGTTGACTGGGCGGGAGGTGACGGTCGATACGGTCGCGGCGTTGTTGACGATTTTGGGGTATTCGTTGTATGACACGATCATCGTGTTTGATCGGGTGCGGGAGAACATTCCGCGGATGCCGCGGGCGGCGTTTTCGCAGATTGTGAATCGGTCGATGTCTGAGGTGTTGACGCGGTCGATCGCGACGACGTCGTGCACGTTGTTGCCGATCATCGCGTTGTTGTTGTTTGGTGGGTCGACGTTGCAGGATTTTGCGTTTGCGTTGTTGATTGGGGTGGCGTCGGGGGCGTATTCGTCGATTTTTATTGCGTCGCCGGTGCTCACGCATTGGAAGGAGCGCGAGCCGGTGTATCGCCATCGTCGTCATCGGATCGAGACCGAGTACGGGCTGGTCGCGCCGTATGCGTCGGCGGGGGCTGATGTGGAGCCCGGGCGGGGGCGTTCGGTGGCGCGGCGTCGGGGGCGGTTAGGAGACGCCAGCCCGCAGGAGGGCGTCTCGGCCGCGGAGTTTGAGCAGATGAAACGCGACATCGCCGAGGAAGAGGCCGAGCCGTCACGGCCGACCTCGACGCTGACCCAGCGCCTCGCGCACTCCACCGACGACCAGGACACGCCGCCCGCCGGGCGCGCTCGCGGTCCGCGGTCCCCGGGCTCGAGTTCGGGGCCCGCTGGGCGCGCCGGTGGCCGCGACGCCAGACAGACAAAGCCGGCCCGGCCGGCCAAGAACCCGCCGGCACCGCCGAGCGGCCGTCCGGTGGGGCCGCCCGTCGTCCCACCGCCGGGACCGCCGCGCCAG
>DATCFW010000138.1:0-11574 GCA_036509295.1 Solirubrobacteraceae bacterium
CATGTGCACGTCGTCGGCCCGCTCATGTGGGAGCCGCCATGCGAGCCGGTGAGCCCGCCGCCGGGGGACGCACCGCTCGTGCTGGTGGCGCCCTCAACCGCCCAGGACCCGACGCATCGCCTGCTGCGGGCAGCACTGGCCGGGCTCGCCGGCGAACCGGTGCGCGTGCTGGCCACTTGGAATCGCCGCCCGCTGCCGGGCCCGGCCCTTATCGGCGCGAACACCCGCCTGGTGGAGTGGCTCTCCTACGCCCAGACGATGCCCGGTTGCGCGCTGGTGATCTGCCACGCCGGCCACGGAACGCTCGTCCGCGCGCTGGCGTCGTCCTGCCCGGTGCTGGCGGTGCCACACGTCGGCGACATGGCCGAGAACGCCGCGCGCGTGGACTGGGCCGGCGCCGGCGTCAGGCTGCCGTGGCCCCTGCTCGCCCCCGAGACGCTGCGGCTGGCGACCCGGCGGGCGCTCCGAGGTCCCGAGCTGCGCGCGGGCGCCGCCGAGGCCGGCGCCTGGGCGGCCCGCCACTCGGGGCCGGCCCGCGCCGCGGACCTCGTGGAGCAGCTGGCGCGGCGGCAGGTCCCTCGCTGACTCGACGACAGGGCCTTTCGGGGCGTGTCACCGCGCCAGTAACCGCTCAACCTGACCTGATCGCTCGGCCGGGAATACCCGGGCACGTGCAACCGCTGGGGTCAGGAACACGAGGCTGTACAAGAAGCGAAGCTGCGGGGGTGGGACTCGAACCCACAACATTTCGGTTAACAGCCGAACGCTCTGCCATTGAGCTACCCCGCATTTTGGAGTATTGACTTACCGATATTCGGTTTGTCAGGTCAGCTCTCCGAATCCTGCACTGTATCGAGATCGACGATACCGGGAAGAACAACCACCCCGCCTTCAAGCTCGGCGTGGCAGTTGGAACAGACGAGCGCGCACTTGTGCGCCTCCGTCCGCAGCGCCGCCAATGACAGGGTGATTCCGTTGCGGCTGATCTCGAGCCGCTTCTGGCCCGGGTCGAGGTGATGAAACTGCAGCGCGCCGAGGAATCGGTCATAGCCGCAGATGGCGCAACCACCGCCGGCTTCCGCCACGAGGATCCTCTTGAGGTTGCGCCGCCTATCAGCCACGCGCTCTTGGCGACATCGCTTGCACCGGTAGTACCCGCGTCCCTCGAGGACGAAGTCGGCTTCGCCATGCTGTCGGCACTCCATCCGGAGGTGCAGCTGGCCGCCATCGCGAGCCTCGCGCACCAACGCGCCGCGCCGACTGGCGACGGTCTGAAGTCCATGTCGGCGAAGCCACAGGCGAACTGTGGCCGCGCTCAGGTCAAGCTCGTCGGCTATCCCGGCCACGGTGTTCCCGGCGTCCACCAGCTCCTCCAGCCGCGCCCGCTCGATCCCGCCCTTGGCGGCGTGCTTCTCCCGGTTGGGTGCGACCAGTGCGTACTTCTTCATCCAGTACGACACCGTCGACGGGTGCTTTCCGAATCGCTTTCCAATCCTCTCCACGCTCAGACCCTGGGCCAGCAGCGACACCAGCGAGTCTCTGTCCATCGTCCGATCCTTTCCTGATCGAACGTATGTTCGCAGGCACGCCGGACGGAACTTCTCACTGCCGAGGTGGGTTCAGCCGTCGCCAGCGCCGCCACCACGGGTGCCCCTGCCGAGCGCCGGCTCGTCCGCGCTTGCCTGGCGTGTGCCATGGACAGGACTCGCGCGCGCGGATCGCCAGGAGAAGCTGCGCGATGACCGGTCCGTGCGCGCGACCCGGCGGATGGGCGGGGCCGCCGCAGACGCGTGCCCGGCCGCGGTGATCGGCGTCCCGCGTCACGCGCGCCGGGTGGTGAGCGGCGAAGCGCTCGCCGAGCGCCGCGTCTGACCGCAGGCGCAGGAGGCGCCGCGGGGCGGCTGCGAGCCGAGGGACTCGGGGAGTGGGCGCTCGCGCGTCCACACCCTCGGCTCCAGCGGCCGCCCCGGTTAGGTCACGCGCGCTCGCTCACTGGGGCGTGCTCCGGTGAAACCAGAAAGTACGCCTCCAACATCGATCGCACGTTCCTCACTGCGCCGGGCGGATTCGCCCGGATCGGCCGGTCGCGGTCACCGGGACGCTCACAGGGTGTCCTGGAGCCGGGCGCTCACCGCGCGCATCTGGTCCCGTACCACCTCCCGCTGGCGCGCCAACTCGTTGCCGCCCGCGCCGTCGCCCCGCGCTCCGATGATGGCCCGGTCCAGCCGGGCGAGCTCCAGGAACAGACGGGCATGCGCGAGGCGATCGGCGCTGGGCTCCAGCACCCGGCCGGCCAGCGCCACCAGTCCGCTCACGGTGCGCGCGAGCTCCTCGTCATCGGCGGGGAGCTCCGCCATCGGCGCGTCGGCATGGCGGGCCAGATGCCCGGCCGCGTGTCGCAGCACGCCACTGGTCAACAGCGCTGTGGCGTCGATCTCACGCAACGTCGTCGCGCCGGCGTCCGGGACCGCGAGGCACAGCGCGAGAAACGACCGTTCCGCGCGCACCGTCGGGCTCGTGCTCGCACCGGGCGCCGGCGCCGAGCCGTTGGCGCGGGCACCGGCGGTGCTCGTCACGCGCGGACCGGCGGCGGTGGACGCCAGCTGCGCGGTCTGAGCCGAGCTGAGCTGGAGCCGGCTGGCGATGCGCTGCAGGAGCTCGTCGTGGAGCACGCTGCCGCCGAGCTCGGCGAGCATCGGCGCGAGCTGGCCGAGCGCCTCGTCGCGCCCCTCCGCGGTGCCGGTGTCCGCGTGATCGAGGATGTGGCCAACGTTGAACGCGACGAACGGGACCGAGGCCTGCATGCGGGCGCGCAGGCCCTCGGCGCCCTCGGCGGCGACGACGTCAGCGGGGTCCGAGCCCGGCGGCAGACCGATCACCCGCAGCTCCACCTTGCGCGTCGTGGTGAGCTTCGCCGCCCGCAGCATCGCCTCCTGGCCGGCCCGATCCGAATCCAGGCACAGCTCCAGCACCGTGACCACCCGCTCGAGCTCGGTGACCTGCTCCTCGGTGAGCGACGTGCCCATGATCCCGACGGCGTTGCGGATCCCGGCCTGGTGCAGCGCGAGCACGTCGGTGTACCCCTCCACCAGGATCATCCGGTCGGCTCGCGCCGCGACCGCGCGGGCCAGATCGATTCCGAACAGCACCTCGCGTTTGTGGTACAGCTCGCCGTCGGAGGTGTTGAGGTACTTCGCGCCGCCCTGGTTCTCCCGCATCCGGCGCGCGCCGAAGCCGTGCACGCGCCCCCGGGCGTCGACCGCGGGAAACATGATCCGCTCGCGAAAGCGATCGAAGATGCTGCCCGGTCGGGTCTTGGAGCGCTGGGCCAGCCCGACGGCGAGCAGCTCATCGTCGCTGTAGCCGCTGCGGCGCGACGCGAGCAGGATCCGATCCCAGGCGCTCGGGGCATAGCCGACCCGAAACTCCCGCAGGGTCTGCTCCTCCAGGCCGCGCCCGAGCAGGTAGGACCGGGCCGCCTGCGCCTCGCGCGCGTCCCACAGATACCGCGAGTAGTACGTGGCGGTCCGGTCCAGCAGCGCGTGCAGCCGCTCGCGCCGCTGCCGGCGGGCCGCCGCGCCCGGGTCCTCGTCCTCGGTCTCCAGGGCAACGCCGAAGCGGTCGGCCAGCGACTCCATCGCCTGCTTGAAGTCCAGCCCCTCGGTCTGCATCACGAAATCGAACGGGTCGCCCGATTCCTGGCAGCCGAAGCAGTGGTAGTGCTTCTCATCGGGGCGCACGTGGAACGAGCCGGTCCGCTCGTCGTGAAACGGGCAGACCCCGAAGTAACTGTTGACCCCGGCGCGACGCAGCTCGGTCCGCCCCGAGACGAGCGCGAGCATGTCCACCGCCGTGAACACGCGATCCCGGGAGTCCCCGGTGTACCGGCTCACGGCGCGAACGAGTCCGGGACGCAGAGCTGCTCGAACGCCCGGATGCAGAAGCGGTCCGTCATCCCCGCCAGGTAGTCGGTCACGCGGGTCGACAGCTCGCCGCCCGGAATCGACGCCGGGATCTCCTCGGGGTGCTCGCAGTAGTGCCGGAACAGGGCGTCGATCACGATGTTGATCTTCGCGTGCTCACGGGTGGCGACCGGGCCGAGATACACGTTCGCGAACATGAACTCGCGCAGCTGGGTCATCGCGCCGCCGATCCGCTCGCCCTGGACGATGTCCCCGGCGGCCTCCGAGCTCTCGACGAGGTCGTGGACGAGCGTGTCGATCCGGCGCTCGCCGGTCTCGCCGAGGACGTCGATCGCGCCGGCCGGGAGGTCGGCGGCGGCGAGCACCCCGGCCCGCAGCGCGTCGTCGATGTCGTGGTTGATGTAGGCGACCCGATCGACCAGCCGCACGATCCGGCCCTCCAGCGTCGCCGGCCGCGTCGAGCGACCGGAGTGGCTGACGATCCCGTCGCGGACGGGCTCAGTCAAATTGAGCCCGCGGCCGTCGCGCTCGAGCGTGTCGACCACCCGCAGGGAGTGCTCGTAGTGCCGGAAGCCGGCATCGAACCGGTCACGCAGACAGCGGTCCAACGCGTCCTCGCCGACGTGCCCGAAGGGCGGATGACCGAGATCGTGGCCGAGCCCGATCGCCTCGCACAGGTCCTCGTTGAGCGCCAGCGCGCGGGCCACCGTCCGCGACACCTGGGTGACCTCGAGCGTGTGGGTGAGCCGCGTACGGTAGTGGTCACCGGTCGGCGCCACGAACACCTGCGTCTTGTGCTTGAGGCGACGAAACGCCTTGCAGTGGACGATCCGGTCGCGATCGCGCTGAAACGGGGTCCGCAGCCCGCAATCGGGCTCGGCGACCGCCCGCTGCGCGGGGTAAGAGCGGATCGCCAGCGGCGAGAGGTCCCGTTCCTCACGGGCGCGCACCCGCGCCTGGAACCGATCGGCGACCGGCCCGGTCGGATGGTCATGGGCGGAGCTAATCGTCGGCCGGCTCATCGCATCGATTCTGACACCGCGCGCCGCGTGCCCGCCGGATCTGACACCGATCCGTGACGGACAGCGGCACCTCAGGCGGCGAGCAGCGGCCGCAGCCGCACGTGCGCGTGGTGCTCGGCGATCTCGCCGATCGCGCGCTCGACCTGGCGCAGGATCAGCTCCGAGCCGTCGGGCGCCTGCGCCAACGGCGCTCCGAGCGCCGCTACCAGGAACCGGTAGGCGTCCTGGGACAGCGCGAACGACGCCGCTTCGCAGGCGCTGCAGACGACGCCGCCGGCGGCACCGGAGAATCCGCGCAGATGCTCGGTCTCGCCGCACACCGCGCACGCGGCCAGCTGAGGCACGATGCCGGCCGCCAGCAGCAGCTTGAGCCGGAACGCCAGGCCGTTGCCGGGGCGGCCGTGGGCGGCGTCGGCGTGCAGGAGCGCCAGCTCGTTGGCCAGCAGCCGGAACACCTCCGGATGCGGGTCGGCGGTCTCGAACAGCCGTGACACCGCATCACACGCCCGCGCGGCGGCGTCGAGCGTCGCCGCATGGTCGCGCAGCCCGCCATTGACGGCGATGGTGTCGACGGCGGTCACCGTCAACAGGTCGCTGCGTCCCTGGTGGAGCACGGCGTGAACGTGGAAGAACGGCTCCAGCCGCGCCCCGAACCGGCTGCGGGATCGCCGGGCCCCCTTGGCGATCGCGCTCAGCCGGCCGTACCCAGGGGTGTAGAGGTGCAGGATGCGGTCGGCCTCGCCGTACCGGATCGAGCGCAACACGATCGCCTCGGTCTTCAGCGGCCCGGGCATCGGTCCGCCTCCCGCCGTCGGTCCGCTATCCTAAATGAAGCTATGAGCCCGATCACCGTCTACACCACTGATCACTGTCCGTATTGCACGAGCGCCAAGACGTTGCTGACCAAGCGCTCGATCGAGTACGAGGAGATCAATCTCGCACGCGACCCGGACGGTCGCGCCAAGCTCTCAGAGCTCACCGGCATGATCACCTTCCCCCAGATCGTCATCGCCGGGGAATCGCTCGGCGGCTTTCAGGAGCTGCTGGCCGCCGATCGCGCCGGCACGCTCACCGAGCTGTTCGCCGCCTGACGTCATTTGGGGGGCCGCCTGGCGGCGGCCTGGTTGTTTGCCGTGGCCGCCGGGGCCGCGCCGTGTCGCCCCCGCGGACGCGGCTGACACCGCTCGCACACGTAGGTCCCGCGGCCCCCGACGACGAGCTTGCGGATCGTCGTGCCGCAGCGCGGGCACGGCTGACCGGCGCGCTGGTGGACCTGGAACAGGTCCTGAAACGACCCCTGGGCACCGTCGACGTGGCGGAAGTCGTCGATCGTCGCCCCCTTGGCGTCGATGCCGGCGGCGAGCGCGAATTCGATCGCTTCGCGCAACGCCTCGAGCTGAGCGCGGGTGAGCGAGCCGGCCGGGCGCAGCGGATGGATCCGCGCCCGATGCAGCGCCTCGTCGGCGTAGATGTTTCCCACGCCGGCGATCCGGCGCTGGTCGAGCACGAACGCCTTGACCGGCGCGATGCGGCCGCGCGCCATCTCCCGTAGGTATGCGGTGGTGAAGGCCGGGGTGAGCGGCTCGGCGCCGAGTCGCTGCGCCAGGTAGGCGTCCCGGGCCGCCGCACCGAGCACGAGCTGGCCGGTGCCAAAGCGGCGCGGGTCGTTGTAGGCGACGCGGTGCCCTGAATCGAGCGTGAACCGCACCCGCGTGTGCGGTGGATCGACCGGCGGGTCGAACAGCAGCGCGCCGGTCATCCGCAGGTGGATGAGCAGGAAGCGCTCGGCGGTGAGCCGCCAGACGAGGTACTTGCCCGCGCGTCCGACCTCCTCCACCACCCGCCCGCGCAGCGCGTCCTGCACCTCCGCGGGCGCCACCGGGCGGGTCCACCGGGGATCGAGGATCTCGACGTCGAGCAGGGTGCGCCCCTCCAGGTGGGGCGCCAGCTGACGGCGGATCGTCTCGACTTCGGGCAGCTCGGGCATCGCGTCGCTCGCCGCTACAGGAACGATCGGCCGGGCAGCTCAGGGACCTCGGCGCCCGCGAGCCAGGCGAGCACGGTGGCGCCGACGTCGGCGAGCGGCCCGTCGTGACGGCGGGAGCCGTGGCCGGCGAAGCTCGCCAGCAGGGGCGCGTGCTCGCGCGTGTGGTCGGTGCGGGGAGACGTGAGATCACAGCCGTGATCGGCGGTGAGGATGAGCAGATCGTCGGCGCCGAGCATCGTCAGCCACCGCCCGACGTAGGCGTCGATCGCGCGCAGCGCCCCGGCGAAGCCCGCGAAGTCGTGACGGTGGCCGTAGACCTGGTCGGTGTCGATCAGGTTGACGAACACGAATCCCTGGTGCAGCCCGGTCATGAGCTGGGTGGTCTGGACCAGCGCCACCGCGTTGGTCGCGCCGGGATGCTGGACGTCGATGCCGGCGCCGGCGAACAGCTGGCCGACCTTCCCCACGGTGTGGACCGGGACCCCGTGGGATTGCAGCGCGTCGAGGTAGCTCGGAATCGGCGGCGCGAGGGCATAGTCGAGCCGCCCGTCGGTGCGCTCGAAGCGGCCCGGCTCGCCGGTGAACGGGCGCGCGATCACCCGGCCCACGGCGTGCGCGCCGGGCAGACGCCGGCGCACCGCGCCGCAGATGGCGTACAGCTCGTCGGTGCTGACGACGTCGACGTGGGCGGCGATCTGCAGCACCGAGTCCTGGCTGGTGTACACGATCAGGTCGCCGCTGCGCACGTGCTCGGCGCCGAAGTGCTCGATCGCCTCGATCCCGCTGTCCGGGCGGTTGCAGATGACGCCCCGGCCGCTGGCCTGCTGGATGAGCTCGATCACGTCGCGCGGGAACCCGTCCGGATACGTCGGCGGCGCAGTGGCGGCCACCACTCCCATCAGCTCCCAGTGCCCGGCGGTGGAGTCCTTGCCGGGACCCAGCGGCACCAACCGGCCGTGCACGACCGGCGCGGTCGCCGGGGCGACGCCGGCGAGCGGCAGGATCGATCCCAGTCCGAGCCGTTGCAGCGTGGGCAGCTCGAGGCCGCCGAGGTGCTCGGCGAGATGGGCGAGCGTGTTGGTGCCGGCGTCCCCGTAGGCGGCGGCATCCGTGGCGGCACCGGCGCCGCAGGCGTCGAGCACGATGACGAACGCCCGCCTCATCGATCGCCCGGCAGCAGCGCCAGGGAGCGCCGGACGGGAGCGAACACGCGGGCCGCCACGGCGCGATACTGGGATGGCGGCGCGTACTCGTCGAGCACCAGCTCGGCGCCCGGGATGTACACGTGCGTCGAGATGACGCGGCGCAGGTGGCCGCCGATCCGCTCGCGAGCCGCCACCACGACAGCCGGCGCGCCGGCGACCCGGGTCGCGGCGCTGCTCAGGACGGTGACGGTCCGGTCCCGCGCCCGGATGGTCGCGAGCAGCGCCCGGCGGGCGCGGCGGCGCGCCGCCGGGGCCGCGGGAGGCGGGCCGGCGCGAGCGAACCGCCACAGCGCGATCACCGCCGGACCCGAGTTGACCGTCACCACGAGCGGCGCGGCTTGTCCGGTCGCCGTCCAGTTGCGCGGGGCGGCGAGGCTCACCCCGGCCTGGTGCAGCGCCAGCGTGCGAAAGCCCTGCGGCGCGGCCGCTTGCGAGATGTCGGGCACCGGGGTGCGGGAGTTGCCGCAGCCGGGCAGCGCCAGCAGTGGGCAGGCCAGCACGATCGTTCGCCGGGTGAGCACGCAGGGATTCTGCCAGCCACCCGGGCGTCAGATCGTTCGCCCCCACTCCGGGGCGCCCGTAGACTCCGGTGGGTGACCGCCCAGGCGTGCCACCGGGGGATGATCGGCCGCGGCGAGGCGACCGCGACCGAGCTCCGCGTCCGCGATGTGATGGACCCGGCGCCCAAGACGACGCCGGCGAGTACGACCGTCGGGGAGCTGCGGGCCTGGTTTGCGGCCGACGCGCATGTGCGCACCGCGCTGCTCACCGACGGCACCACCTTGCTCGGCGCGATGACCCCCGCCGACCTGCCGCCCGACGCGCCGGCAGATCGACTCGCCGTGGAGTTCGCTCGCCGTCCGGCGAACATCGTCGGGCCCCACTGCCCGGCGGCGGAGGCGCTGGCCCAGCTCGACGCCGGCAGCGCGTGCCGCGCGGTGGTGCTCGGCGACGACGACCAGACCCTGCTCGGCCTCGTCTGCATGAACGCCGCGCGAACGCATTTCTGCGTCCCGCAGTAGGGCGGTCGCCGGTCGCCGGTCGCTGGTCGGCCCGACGGGGTCAGGCGTCAGGCGTCATCGGGGGCGGCGTCACCGGGGGCGGCGTCATCTCATCGGGGGCGGCGTCACCGGGGGCGATCTGCGCCCGCGGGTGGGCGCCGAAGTACACGTCGCGCAGCCGGTCGGCCGACAGGTGGGTGTAGATCTGGGTGGTGCCGATGTCGGCGTGACCGAGCATCTCCTGAAGCGAGCGCAGGTCGCACCCGCCGGCGAGCAGGTGCGTGGCAAAGGTGTGGCGGAGGGTATGGGGACTCATCCGCCGCTCCAGCCCGGCGCTGCGGGCGTGGCCCTGAACGATCCGGTACAGCCCCTGGCGCGACAGGCCGACCCCGCGGAGGTTGACGAACACGTGGGGCTCGTCGGTGATGCCCACGAGCCGCCGCCGTCCCTGGCCGATGTACACGCGCAGGCTGTGGGCCGCCTTGCGGCCGATCGGCACGAGTCGCTCCTTGGAGCCCTTGCCGCGGGCCCGCAGCATCCCGCCCTCGAGGTCGAGCTCGGACAGCTCGAGGGTGATCGCCTCCGAGGCGCGGAGCCCGCAGGCATACATCGTCTCCAGCAGCGCGCGGTCGCGCTGCGCGGCCGGCGACGCCCCGCGCGGCTGGGAGAGCAGGCGGTTGACCTCGTCGCGGCTGAGAACCTTGGGCAGGCGCCCGCGCGAGCGGGGCGGCCGCAGCTCGGCGGTCGGGTCGTCAGCCATGATTTGCTCGCGGCGCAGATGGCGATAGAACGAGCGCAGGCAGGCGATCTTGCGCTGCAGCGTGGCCGGCGCCACCGGCGGCTTGCCGTCCCGCCCGTCAGCGAGCTCGGAGACGAACGCGTTGAGGTCCGTCGGGGTCACCTCGAGCGGGTCCCGGCCGCGCCGGCCGAGGAACAGGCCGTACTGCTGCAGGTCGGATCGGTACGCGTCGAGCGTGTTGCGAGACAGGCCGCGCTCCAGTTCCAGCGTGGCCAGGAACTCGAGCGTGAGATCGGTGAGACGGCGCGGGATGGATGGGGCAGGCGCGATCGCCATCGCCGACGTATTCGGTCAGCCCGGCGCCACTCCTGCGGCTGACCGATCTCGTTCAGGTGCCGCCGCGCCCACCCTATCCCGGCTGACGCGCGAGCCAGCCGGATGACTCTGGCGCCGCCCGTTCAGGCGAGGCTGGATGCCGAGAGCCGGACGATGCGCGCGGCGCGCGTCAGGCGAGGCCGGACGCCGAGTGCGCGCCAGGCGCGCAGGCAAGCCAGAGCAGGGCGATGAGCGTCTTGGAGTCCTCGGTCTCGGCGATCGCGTCGTCGAGCCGGTCCAGCGGCCAGGGGACGATCTCGATCCGCTCGTCCTCGTCGGCCTGCACCGCGGCGTCGCTATCGGCCAGGCCGGTGGCGGCAAACAGCCACACCCGTTCGTCACTGAACCCGGGGCTGGTGTAAAAGGCGGCGAGCTCCCGCCAGTCGGCCGCCTGCTTGCCGATCTCCTCGGCCAGCTCGCGCTGGGCGCAGGCCAGCGGCGGCTCACCGGGGACGTCGAGCTTGCCGGCCGGGATCTCGAGCGACGCCGTCAGGCCGGCGGTCTCGCGCGGCTGACGCGTCAGCCAGACGTGGTTTTCGTCGACGGCGAGGATCCCGACCGCGCCGGGATGCCAGACCTTGTCGCGGGCGACGACGGCACCGTCGGCGTGACGGAAGTGCTCGACGCCGGCGTCGATGATCGTGCCGTGCCAGGCGATCTCGGATCCGATCGGCTCAAACCCGCTCACGCGGCCGCCAGTTCGTCCGCGGACTCGTCGAGGAGTCCCAACGCGATCTCGAGCATGTGCTCCAGCGCCTGGGCGCTGATCCGCTCGCCGGGCTCGTGGTTGCGCTCCACGCCGTCGGCCAGGCACGTGCAGGCGAAACCCGCCGCCTGAAACGAGTTGGCATCCGACGCGCCGCCGGACACGATCTGGCGCGGCGCGTAGCCGCAGGCCGTGAGCGCGCGCTCGGCCGCCGCCAGTTGCGGCGCGTTGGGCTTGGTCCGGTAGCCCGAGAACATCTGCTCGACGTCGAGGTCGAGGTCGCACTCCCCGGCGTTGGCGGCGTCCTGGAGGTGGTCGACGGTCTCGGTGGTGACGGCGGCGGCACGATCGGGATCGAGGCTGCGGACCTCGGCCTCAATCCGGCAGCGCTCGGGGACCACGTTGATCGCGCTGCCGCCGGCGATCGTGCCGACGTTGGCGGTGGTCTGCGCATCGAGGCGGCCGAGCGTCATCGCGGCGATCGCGTTCGCGGCCGCCACGACGGCGCTGCGCCCGGTCTCGGGGCGGACGCCGGCGTGGGCGGCCCGACCGCGCAGCTCGGCGACGATCCGGTAATGCGTCGGCGACGCCACCACGATCTCGCCGATCGGCGTGG
>DATCFW010000139.1:0-5222 GCA_036509295.1 Solirubrobacteraceae bacterium
GCCCTCGATGAGCGAGGGGGATCCTTGAATGGTCGCGCCAGGGACGATGTGGTTCCCTTCCCGAGGTGCTCGAGCAAGCCGCTGGCCTAACGTCAGGAGCCCTGCAGGCGATCGCCGAGCTTGAGCGGCAGGTGGTCGAGGCCGATGGCGGCCGTCTGAAGCTCGAGTGGGACACCCTTCGCGACCGCAGCGGCGACCGCATCGAGGACCTTTTGTGGTGGGAGGGCGAGCGGCTGCTCGGCTTCCTGGGGATCTACGGGTTCGGGGACTCGCCGGAACTGGCGGGCATGGTCGCCCCGGACGCCCGCCGGCGCGGTGTCGGCTCCGCCCTGCTGGATGCCGCCGTGCCGCTGTGCCGCGAGCGCAGCGATCGTCGCCCGCTGCTGGTGGTGCCGCGTCACTCGATCGGAGGCAAGCGGCTGGCGCTGCGCCGCGGCGGGACGCTCGACCACTCAGAACACCACCTCGTCCTGTCCGGCGAGCCGACAAGCGGATTGCACGAACCAGAGATCAGCCTTCGGCCAGCGACCGCCGCGGACGCGCCGCTCGTCGTGTCCCTGCTCGAGCAGGGGTTTGGATCGTCGGGGCCGGATGATCTCGGCGATCGCCTGGAACGGACAGCGCTCATCGAGCTGCGCGGCGCCGTCGTCGGAACGCTGGTCCTGGAACGCGACGACCCAGTGGAGTCCAGGATCTTCGGGTTCGTGGTCGAGCCGTCCTTGCAGGGCCGCGGGATCGGTCGGGCTGCGTTGAGGCAGGCCTGCGAGCAGCTGCGCGCGGACGGCGCGCGCCGCATCGGCCTGGATGTCGATGTCGCGAACGACCGTGCGCTGGGCCTCTACACGTCGACCGGCTTCACTTCCGTCACCACGGAGGATTACTTCGCGCTGCCGTTGAGCTGAATCGGACCGGCGCGCTCCGAGGAGACGCTTCATCCAAGCACGAACAGCCACTACCGGGAGGGCTTTCGCGAACTCGCAGCGTTGCCGCGTCGGCGACGCCCGGTAGCGGCGCCAGCGCCGCCCCGATAGGCGTAATGCAGCAGCGCCCGGCCGGTCGCGTGGGGAAACGCAGGGAGTGGTCGGTCACCTAAGCCCTGCTCTGCGTACGCGACAAGCATCTCGGCCAGAACGCCGACTTCCCTGGGTTGCGCGGAAACCGTGCATCCTGCCCACGATCGCTCTTTCATGATCTGGGCGGCTCAGATCGGACGACCCCTATGGCGACATCTCACATTCGGCCGTCCGCTGACCGATCGCTGGACGATTACCGCCCGGTCAGCGTGAGACGATGCACCGATGCCTCAACCGCCGCCGGATGGCCTGCCGGTCTACCGCCTTCTCACCGGCTGCGACGATGACGCGTTCTGCCGACGCGTGAGCGAAGCGCTCCAACTCGGCTACCAGCTGTACGGCAGCCCGGCCGTCGCGAGCGACCGCGACCGAGTCACAGTCGCGCAGGCAGTGCTGTGGCCTGCCCGATTGCCGCCATCAACAGACGAGACGGGCAGTCGACGATGGCCTGGCAGCCGCTTCCCCGAGACGGACGATCCTGACCGCTGACGAATCCCCTTTGCGACGACGCTCCGCTTTCCGCGCAACTCGAATGCGTCGCCGGCGCGACACTGAGGGTGGTCGGGGCGCGAAGCAGGTCTGCGCCCCGTGTCCGGGGCAGCGACCCGATTGACCGGCCCCCGTTCATCGGTCCACTTGGCGCCCCGCTATCCAGCCGTTCGATCTGGCGGCCGGTTAGGAAACGCTCGACGAACGTCGCCTCCGCTCGTAGCGCGCCGAATCTGCGTATCGGTGAGCAGCAGGTGCCAAAGACACGCGACCGGGATCCCGCATTGGACACGACTGGCCACGCACGCTAACCGCGATGGGGTCTCGAGTCGGTGGCGGCACCACCGTGTGTCAGGCTGTTTGCGGCCAGCGCATCGCGGCGCGGGAGACGTCAGCGGTCGCGCTGTCGAACTCCGCTGTGTTGTCGTTGTTTGGTAGGCGGGTCAGTCCGCAGCCGGGATTGGCGCGGCTTGGCGGGGCGGCGCGTGGCTCAGGCCGGTGTTACGAACGGTGATGTTGAGCCGAGCATCGGTTAGCCCGGTGTCCGGGTTGGTGGTGCCGGCTTGGATGGTGCGGGGCACGCCGTGGTAGGCGAGGCGGGAGGGGCCGCCGAAGACGAAGAGGTCGCCGGAACGCAGGTCGATGTCGGTGTAGGGCGCGTTGCGGTCCTCGGTGTTCCCGAACCGGAAGATGCAGGTGGCTCCGATGCTTAGGGAGACGACCGGCGCATCGGTGCGCTCGTCCTTGTCTTGGTGCATGCCTAGCTTGGCGTGCCGGTCGTAGAAGTTGATCAGCGCGGCATCTGGCTTGTAAGTATCGACGGAGGGACCGGAGCCGTAGGCGTCGGCGAGCGCTTGTCGGCTGAGTTCTCCAAGCCAATTGGGAAAGGGCGTTACCGGCGCGTCGTTTTGATCGACTGCGGCGCGGGTGTACTTATAGGGGGTCCAGTGCCAGCCCAGGCACACGGTCTGCACCGACATAGTCGATCCGTTAGGCAGACGGGTGTGTCGCATCGGCGCCGGTCCGGCCGCCCAACCGCGGCAGGCCGTGACGAGAGCGCGCTGCTGCTCAATAGTCAGCCAGTCGGGGACGTGGACCGCGCCGGGAGCGATCTCCACGGCGGTGCGAGGCAGGAGCGAGTTCATCAGCCCTTTCTGTTGGGTGGGAGTGTGCTGGATTAGCCGGCCGTCGTGGACGAACCACAGGCGCCCGTCGGAACTGGCGCCTCGCAGTCCGTCGAGGGTGTTCGCGCCAGCCAGGGCAACCGTCAGCGGTGTATCGAGCGCCGCCAGCGCGATGGTTCGTCCGGGATCCCAGTTAGTGGAATCCCGGAGTCTGCGGCTCATTTGCGCCCACGTGTGCGGCGTGTCGCTGATGACCCTCGCATCGACGCCGGCCTCGGTGAGCCGGCGGGCGGGCTTTAGCCAGGATGCCGCGTCGGTGGCCCAGTCGACTATGACCGCAACGCTGCGATCCAGGCCGTTGCGGTCGGTCGAAGCGTTCCACACAGCGGCAAAGTGCTCTGCGGCGAGACGGGAGCGTCGGTCGCGCCCGTGTCCGACGCTAACGAGGCGCGCGCCGAGCCGCTCGAGCTGAGCGATAACCGTCCGCAGCTCTGGTTCGGTCGGCGCGCCCTCGTCCTCCGGGAAGTCCGGGCGCGGCGGGAGGGTGCGCGGCGATATCGAAAGCACGCGAGATCTCTCAGGGACGGTCGGACAGATCGTCTGTCGAGGCCGGCCCTGGACTGGACGGGCGGTCTTCCATCCTGCGTACTGGTCCGGCAGGCACACCGCGCACGGCCGGTAGCGGGCGGCTTGGGCGGCGTGCTCGTCGAGAAAGAAGACGCGGTCGCGCGCGTAGCCGCCTCGGGCGAGGGCCTGGAGTGCTGATCGGCAGTCCAGACGGCCGTAGAGCTTGGAGCGGCGGTGCCCGCCGAGGGTGCCCGGGCGGTCGCTCTGGTAGGGCGCGCCGTCGGGGCCGGTGAGCGTCCAGGAAGCGCTCATAGCAGCGCAAGTTGTTGGGCGTCGCGGTGACGTAGCGCATCGGGTGCGCCTCCGGCGGCTTCGAAGTCCAGCAGCGCTTGCTTGCGCTGCAGACCGCCGCGGTACCCGGTCAGGGAGCCGTCAGCGGCGATCACGCGGTGGCATGGCACGACGATCGGCGTTGGTGTCGCCGCGATCGCCCACGCGACCTTCTGGGCGCCCGACACGACACTTCGACCAGTGACGAGCCTGCCGGAGATGGTGATGCCAAGCTCACGAGCAAGCTCGCCGTAGGTGGTGGTGTGGCCATAGGGCACCTGCACCAGCGCCCGCCACACCCGATGCCGGAACGAGCTACCCGCGAGGTCGAGCTCGAGTTCGAAGGCCTGGCGCTCGCCGGCGAAGTACTCGTCCAGCTGCCCGACCGTCTCGGCGAGGGTGGATGCGTTGCGGTCGCTCGGGGTGAGGCTCGGCGCACGGCCCGGGAAGTACACATGCCGCAGGCCTGACGTGCCCCCGATGAGGGTCAGCGGCCCGAGCGGGCTGGGGTAGGTGGTCCATGCCATCGTCAGATCGCTTGCTCGAGGGTGAGGAGCTGCGTCTTGGCGGCTGGGCCGCCGAGGTATTGGCCGATCGTGCCGTCGCTGCGCAGTACGCGGTGGCATGGCACGAGCACCGGTAGGGGGTTGGTGGCCAGCGCCGACCCGGCGGCGCGAACGGCGTTGGGGCTTCCCGCGGCGCTGGCGACCTGACGGTAGGAGGCGGTGTGGCCGTAGGGGATCTGCGCGGTCGCCTCGAGCACCTTGAGCCGGAACGCTTTGGCCAGCGTCCAGTCCAGCGGAACGTTGAATCGATGGCGATGGCCGTCGAAGTACTCGTCGAGCTCTTCCCGGGTCTGCGTGATCGCGGGGGTGCTGGTGCGCAGGATGCGGGCGGATACCTTGCGGGCGAGGTCCTCAAGGACCTCCTCGGCGTCTTCGGCTGGGAGGATCATCCGCACGATGCCGGTGTTCGTGGCGCTCACGCGCATCATGCCTAGCGGCGTGTCGTGGTCCTCGTAGGCGACGTCCACGAGATCGTCTGAGAGCGCGCGTGCGGTGAACCGTGCGTGGACGGCGATCCAGTCGGGAACCGCTGTCTCGGCGCCGCTGCGCAGAAGACGTTCGACCCCCGCGTCTTGATGGGTGTTGTCGGGCATGGTGGTTAGACGGTCCCTGACCGTTGTTTGTGAGGTTCCCGGGGTCACTGGGCGTCGTGGAAGATGATCCCGAGCGCGGTGCGGGAACCGGCGGTGACGGTCGAGACGCCGTGTCGTAGTCCGACGCGGTGATATCCGTTCTTGCCGCGGTGCGGGCGCTCGCGTGTGGGGAAGATCACGAAGGCTCCGCGGGCGGGCCGCAGCACGTGCGCGCGGCTCTGCGCGCGCGGCCGTTGCTCCATCAGCACGAACTCCCCGCCGGCGTAGTCAGTGTCGGGGTCGGAGAGCACGGTCAGGACCTGAAAGGGGAAGTACACGCCGCCGTAGAGATCCTGGTGCAAGGCGTTCCAGTCACCCTCGTGATAGCGGAGCATCAGTGGTGTCGGTCGGGTCTGCCCGGCCGCTTGACAGCGCGCCAGCAGCAGCTCGTGGGTCAACGGGAACGTCGGGTTCTCGCCTGAGAGCAGATCGGCCCACCGG
>DATCFW010000140.1:0-8239 GCA_036509295.1 Solirubrobacteraceae bacterium
CGCCGGGGCCTGGCGTGGTGGGACGATTGCCGTCGTCACGACGGTCAACGTCCCACCGTGCCTCGTCGCGCTGGTCCGTGGGACGTTTGCCGGCGTCGGCATCCACATCTGACGGGTCATCTGAGGCATCACGGTCGCGCATCAAGCGCGATTGTGGGCCCCCGGCTGCGGGAGCGCCCGAACCGATACGAAGTTGTGACTGACTAGCTCGGCTGGGCGATGAAGGCGAAGTAGGCGCTCGTCCCGCCGATGATGATGATGCTGGTCAGGATGAGCGTCTTTGAGCTGATGATGTGGCCGAACACGCCGAGGACGAGCCCGAACACGAGCACGGCGACGAAGGCGTGCAGCTGGGACTGCTGGGAGGCGATCAGGAGCATCACGCCTGGGAACCCTATATTTGAGACGCGACCCGCGTCGCCGGTCACTGTGGCGCCGCGGTGTCCCGCCCCAGCCCCCCACCCCTTTTGCCCATGCCCGAGCCCACTCAGCAGCCCGATTCCGTCGAGGCCGTCGCCGCCGGCCTCAAAGCCGCCGGATACCTCCCGGCGGAGTCCACCGCGCTGGTGTCCTTCCTGGCCGCCAAGCTCGGCAAGCCGGTGCTCGTGGAGGGCCCCGCCGGGGTCGGCAAGACGGAGCTGGCCAAGGCACTGTCGCGCTATCTGGGACGGTCGCTGGTGCGCCTGCAGTGCTATGAGGGGCTGGACGAGGCCAAGGCGCTGTACGAGTGGAACTACCGCAAGCAGCTGCTACGGATCCAGACCGAGGCCGGGGAGGCCGGGTGGCGAGATGTCCAGGATGACATCTTCGGCGAGGAGTTCCTGCTCCCCCGCCCGCTGATGACGGCGATCGCGTCGCCGGAGCCGGTCGTGCTCCTGATCGATGAGATCGACAAGACCGATCAGGAGTTCGAGGCGATGCTCCTGGAGCTGCTGTCCGATTTCCAGATCTCGATCCCCGAGCTGGGCCGGATCGAGGCGCGCACCCAGCCCGTCGTCCTGCTCACCTCCAACAACACGCGCGAGCTCACCGAGGCGCTCAAGCGCCGCTGCCTCTACCTGTGGCTCGATTACCCCGAGCTCGAGCACGAGCTCGAGATCGTCCGCCTGCACTCCCCCGAGCTCGACGAATCGCTGGCCCGCAAACTCGTTGAGGTGATCGGCATGGTGCGCGAGCTCGATCTCAAGAAGCCCCCGAGCATCGCCGAGTCGATCGACTGGGCCCGAGCGCTCATCCTGCTCGGCGCCACCGACATCGACGCCGACGTCTTCCGCCAGACGATGAGCGTGATCGTCAAGCATCGCACCGATCTCGACACCGTCGCGGCACGGGTGGGCGTCAAGCTGGAGGCGACCGCCGGTGCCAGCTCCGCCACCTAGCCAGGGCAAGCTGTACGCCAAGATCCCGGACCGCGGGCCGGGCGGGTTCGACGGCCAGCTGCTGGCGTTCGCCGAGGAGCTGCGCGAGGAGGGCATGGCGCTCGGCACCTCGGAGCTGCTCGATGCGTTCGCGGCGCTCGATGAGATCAGCTGGACCGTCCAGGCCGACTTCAAGGAGGCGTTGGCCGCGACCCTGGCCAAGTCCCAGGATGACCGCCACATATTTGACCTGGTATTCGACCGGTTCTTCTTCCGCGCAGCGGAGGCCGAGGCCGCCCGCCAGGAGATCACCGAGGGCCCGCCGGCCGACGGCCAGTCGTTCGACATGGACCTCGACGCGCTGCGCCAGCAGATCGCCGCCGCCCTGCGCGACGGCTCCGATGCGGCGATGCGGGACCTGGCCCGCTTGGCGATCGCGGCGTTCGGACGGGGCGAGGGCTCCGGGGTGCTCGGCGTCGACGTCCAGCGGATCCGCCGGGCGTTGGGGCTGCGGACGGAGCCCCAACCCGACCTCCCCGCTGACGATCCGCGCCGCGACGGCGTGCCCCGGGACCAGCTGCGGCGGTTCGAGCAGCACCTGCGGCGCGAGCTCGAGCGGGGACTGATCGAGCGGACGGCGAGCCTGCCGCCGAAGCGGCCGCTGTCAGAGCTCGACCGCGCGCTGCCCACCGGCCCGATCCAGGATCTGGCCGCCGTGCACCGGGTCGTCGCCCAGCTCAAGCGCCGGCTGGCCACCCAGGGCCACGAGCTCAAGGGCCGCAAGCGCCACGCCCACGTTGACGTCCGCCGCACGATGCGGGTGTCGCTGCAGACCGGCGGCGTGCCGATCGAGCTCCGCTACCGCCCGCGGCGGCCGCGCCGGCCCGAGATCTTCGTGCTGTGCGACGTCTCCACCAGCGTCACGAGCGCGTCCACCTTCTTCCTGTCGGTCCTCCACGCCCTCCACGACTCGTTTCGCAAGCTGCGGTCATTCGTGTTCATCGAGCGGATCTCGGAGGTCACCGAGGTGTTCGAGCGCGAGCGGGACTTCCGGGCCGCCAGCGAGGCGGTCTCCCGCGACGCCGGGGTCGCCGAT
Source organism: Solirubrobacteraceae bacterium (assembly GCA_036509295.1). Taxonomy (GTDB): domain Bacteria; phylum Actinomycetota; class Thermoleophilia; order Solirubrobacterales; family Solirubrobacteraceae; genus Palsa-465. Next base: position 2,455 of record DATCFW010000140.1, read on the forward strand.
ATCTCGGGCTACACCGACTACGGGCGTGTGTGGACCGAGTTCCTGGCGTTGATCGAGGACGAGCTGCACCCCCGGGCAACGGTGATCGTGCTCGGCGACGCCCGCACGAATGGCCGCCCGCCGCGCGACGACGTGTTTGCCGCGATCACCGCCCGGGCGGGCCGCACGTTCTGGCTCAATCCCGAACCGCAGCTGTACTGGAACTACGGCGACTCGGTCATCTCGGCCTACGCGGCCCACTGCACGGTGTTCGAGTGCTGGCGCACCGACCAGCTCGAGGACTTCGTCAAGGCGTTGACCCAGCCGGTGGACCGGGTCTGAGCTGAGCCCGACCGGGGGCGGCGCAACTTCGCGCGCCGCACCGGTTTTGGACACTGGTGGCCCCACGATTGCTGAAAATCGTCGTCACCGCTGCCTGCCTGGCCGCGGCGGGCGTCCCCGTCGCGCAGGCGCAGGCGCAGGCGCCCGCCCAAGCGCCGGGCCCCGTCATCACCGTCCATGGCAATCAGCTCCTGCGCAACGGCGTGCCGTGGATCCCGCGCGGCGTCCAGATCGTCGGGCTGGTCGCGCCCGATGGCGCCTTGAGCGGCAAGTACGTCGCGGCGCACCAGCAGTTCGGACTGGCCGAGCTGCAGGCGGCGGCCGCCGATCACGCCGATGTCGTGCGCTTTCAGGTGAGCGAGTTCGGGCTCGACCCTCAGGGCCCGCTCTACTCGCCCGGCTACGCCCAGGAGGTGCAGAGCGCCGTGCAGATGGCCCGCGGTCTCGGCCTCGCCGTGATCGTCTCCCTTCAGGCCCAGCCACCGGCCGGCGAGCCGACACGCTGTCCGCTGCCGGACGCCGGCGCGCAGCGCGCCTGGAGCGTGCTGGCGGCGATGTTCGCCGGCGACAGCGGGGTGATGTTCGAGCTGTACAACGAGCCCGGGGTGTCCGCGACGCCGGCCGGCTGGATCCAATGGCGCGCCGGCGGCGAGATCATCTACCCGGGGGGCTCCTGTGAGGCGGTCGGCATGCCGGCCCTCATCGCCAGCATCCGGACGCTCGCGCCACAGAACGTGATCATCGTTCCCGCGCTGGCCGGTGAGCAGTCCCTGTCGGGGCGGCTGCGGCTCACCGACCCCGCCCATCGCGGCGATCCTCAGCTCGCCTACGGCATCCACTACCCGTCGCTGAGCCGGGGCAGCACGTTCTGGGACAAGACCTTCGGCGACGCCAGCGCCGCGGTGCCGGTGATCGTCACCGAGTGGGACGCCAACTCGACGACGAGCTGCGTCGCCGACGCGCCCACCCGGGCCCAGCTGCTGCTCGACTACCTGGCCGGCAAGCGGATCGGCATCGTCGGATTCGCGTTCGACCTACCGGGAACGATCGTCACCGACGCCAGCGGCACGCCCACCTCATTTGCCGGCTTCGCCTGCGGGGTCGCGGGCGGCGGCCCCGGCGAGCTGCTGTTCGGTGACTTTGCCGCCGAGGCCCAGGCCGGCGACGGCACCCGCCCGGACCCCGGGCCGGCCTGGATCGTCGGCGTGGCGGCGCTCAGCCGGCTCGAGGCCGCCGGTGCCGCGCAGGCCCAGCAGTTCTTCGACAGTCCGCGAACGTTCGTGACCGCGGCGAGCGCGGCGACGCTGACCCGGCTCGGCGTGCCGACGGCGATCGCCACCGGGAGCTTCGCCAACGAGGCGACGCTGGCCGCGGCGGTAAACGCCGGCCGGCTGCGACCCGGCACCGAGGCGGTCGTGTACGACCCGGGCGACACGCCGGCGACCCCGGCCGTACAGCAGGCCGACCCGGCCCGGTTCTTCGCGCTCGCCGCCCAGGTCGCGCACGCCCACGGGCTGCTGCTGGTCGCGGCGCCGGCGATGAGCCTCGTCGCCGGGTTGACCGGTGGCACCCCGAACGCGGATTCCGACGCACGGGATGCCGCGTTCCTGCGGCTCGGCATCGCCGCCGCGGCGGCCCGCGCCGCCGATGTGGTCGCCATCCCGGCGCAGGGCACCGGCGGATACGCCGGCGACTACGCGGTGTTCGTGTCCGCCGCCGCGCGCCAGGCGGCCCGCGCCCATCCCGGGATCGAGCTGCTGGCCGGGCTCACCGCCGCCGGAACTGACGCCGAGGCCGCCGCCGATTCGTTGTTCGGCGCTTACCTGAGCACGCGGGTGACCGTGTCGGGCTATGCGCTGGACCCGCCGAGCAGCGCCGCGGCGGCGGCATTCCTGCGCACGGTCAGCCGTCTGGCCTAGCCCGACGGTTCACCCGCCCACCGCGAGCCGTGCGGCAGCCCGCCCGGCGGCGCGGCGGCTCAGGGCTCGTCGACGAACCGGGTGGTGACGATGCGGGTGTCTCCCGCAGCGTCGTGCAGCACCCAGCTGGCGACGTAGGCACCGGGGGGCAGGGCGTCGACGGCGACCCCACGGCGACGGTCGACGTTCGTCGCGTGGAACACGATCCGGTGCGGCGATCCGGCGGCGCTGATGTTGAGCGCGATCGGCACCCCCGCGGCCGACACCGAGCCGTGCGGGCCGGGCAGGCCCGACTGGGCCGACGCGATGAAGCCGCCGTACAGCGTCTCGTCCTGGATCGGGGCGGTGGACTCGATCTCCGCGACCTGGGTCTCGGTCTGGCCGCCGCTGAAGTCGTCGGTCTGGGCGATGTCAGCGGTGGGAAGGCCCTTGGCCTGTCCGCTGCTCGGGCAGATGGTGCCGCTGCCGGCCGGCCCCATGCCGATTTCGGCGCCGGTCGGCGGAGTCGTGAGCGACTTGCCCCAGTAGTCGCCGCCCTGACAGGTCCCCGAGGCGATCGTCGTCTCGTTGCCGATGATCCTCACCTGCAGATGGGCGACGTGCAGGGTGCTGAGCGCGCGCCCGGCAGCGTTGACGAGCGTGACGACGTCTCCCTCGCGGACGGCGACCCCGGCGAACGTCACCGCGCCGGCACTGCCGGCGGCGCCGTGCGCGATCGCCCGGCCGCGGAGGCGCAGCCGGTAGGCGGCACGCGACACCAACCCGGTGCAGCGCACCGTCCGGATCCGCAGGAAGGCCGTGCAGGTGGGGAAGCCGGTCGGTCCGAACAGGAGCTGGCGGTTGCCGACGGCGGGCACGCTGTCGGGCTCGCCGAGCGCGACGGTCATCGTCACCAGCGCGCCATTGGGCGCCAGCAGGTACTCGCCGCGGTTGTCCTCACTGGTCATCGTCACCGGCGTGCCGGCGCCGACGTGCCGGACGTTGATCACCGACGCGTCGGCTTCGGTGCTGCACAGGTCCACCGGCGACGTCGTGAACGTGGCGCCGATCTCGAGCGACAGGACGCCCGTCTGGCCGCACGGGCCGAGCAGGATCGTCGTCTGAGACCGCCGACCGGAGTGCACCGCGTAGCCGTGATCGAGATCGAACCATCCGGTCCAGCCCGACTCGGTGAACGGATTGCCGCCGTCGCCGGTCTGGATGAGATCCGGCCTGGGGCTCGTCCGCCCCAACCCGTAGAGGATCTCGATCGCGTCCCGATCGTCGCCGACGGCGTGTGGCTGGCCGTTGCGGCCCCGCAGCGTGAGCGGACCCCAGCTGCCGTTGGCGCGGGACTCACCGTTGCCGAGCGCGACGGGCAGGCCGGCCCGGGTCAGGACGACGGTGACCGGGAGCCGGCGATCGGCGCCGATGGCGCCGCTCACCCTCGAGCTGAACTGCCGCAGCGTCACGGAGTGCAGCGGTGGGATCGAGGCGACCGTCGTCGAGCTCTGGACGCACCCGCTGCGCGCGTTGGACCAGATGTCCTGGATGAGATACGGATGACCGTCGATCAGCTGGTTGTACGGCGCGCCGTCGGCCGAGTACCCGAGCGGCGGTCCCTGCTGCGGGCCGTTCTCGCATTTGTCGGCGGTCTCGAACCCGTTGGGGTCCATCCACGCCGTGCCCAGCGGGTCCGTGATCGCCTCGACGGCCTCGTGAGCAAGGGTCTGGACCGTCGCCTCGGCCTCGGGATTGCCATCGGGATCGGAGCCCGGAGGCGGCGTGAACTCGACGAGCGGATCGGGAATCGACGCGTACACCGTCTCCCCGTGGCCCAGATCGAACGCCGAGTGATAGCCGGCGAAGGCGTTCGTCGCACACGTGCCGGCCTCGCTGCAGGTGTCGACGTCCGGCGGGAGCAGGATGAACCAGACGTTCGACAGTCCCCGAGACCCGGACCCACCCGCCGACCCCGACCCGCCCGTCCCGATCAGCTTGTCGAGCTCGCGCTGGAGCTCGAAGTCGGTCACGCAGGTGGCCACGCCCGAGGGGGAGCTGCACTGGCTCGCGCTCGACGGGTACGGATCGGTGTCGGTCACCGAGTCCGTCCTGGCGTCATAGTGAATGTTGTAGGCGCCGTCGCCGGAGCGGTCGCCGTACTGGTCCAGCAGCGAGAAGACGTTCGAGGTGGTGCCGGAGTCGTGGGCCACATCGGTGAAGAACTGCTGGATGAGCGCCGCGTAGCCGAGCGTGCCGGCGCCCGGCGAGCCGTCGAAGTGGTAGCCGGGCGGGGCCCAAAACACGGTGTGGACGGTGACGTCGCGCATCACCGAGCCGCCGTGATAGGCGGCCGGGATGTTCGTCCCGAGCGCGATGTCGGGGCTCGTATACGTGGGCTCGATTCCGAGCGCCGAGCCGACGCGCGGCTTGAAGGTGGACGCGGCGGGCGCCGACGCGGCGCCCACGGCGGCCAGCAGGATCGTCGCGAGCACGGCCGCGACCGCGCCGCGGCCATCTCGTCTCCACCAGTGCACGGGCGGCACGTTACCGGAGCGAGCGGCCGGTGGAGGGAGGTTGAGCGGTAGCATCTCCGCCCGGATCCGAAAACCAGGGGGGCTGGCGGGTGACGCCGGCTGAGATCGCGCCCCCACGCACCGTTGCGGCCCGGCGCTGACCCTTCGAACCTGTGGGGTAATGCCCGCGGAGGGAGCGACACGAATGACGATCGAGGCTCCGCCTCACTGGCGGGTAGAGCGCCACGACACCGGTGGCGTTCGGGTGGAGCGGGTGAGCCGGACGTTCCCCGCCAAGCGAGCGGCGGTCCACGCCCTGGAGGATGTCTCGCTGCACGCGGCCCCGGGGGAGATCGTCACCGTCGTCGGCCCCAGTGGTTGCGGCAAGACGACGCTGCTCGAGCTCATCTGCGGTCTACAGCGTCCCGACGCGGGCACGGTGACGAGCGCGCCAGCGGCGCTCATGCCCCAGCGCGACCTGCTGCTGCCGTGGTTGACCGCGGTCGATAACGCCGCCCTGGCGCTGCGCGCGCGCGGGATGGGCCGCGACGCGGCCCGGCTGACGGCGGCGCCGTGGCTCGAGCGCTTCGGGCTGGCCGGATTCGAGCAGGCGCGGCCGGCGGCGCTGTCCGGCGGGATGCGTCAGCGGGTGTCGTTTCTGCGCTCGCTGCTGGCCGGCAAGCCGGTGCTCGCCCTCGACGAGCCGTTCGCCGCGCTGGACGCGATGACGCGCGCCGAGATGCAGGGGTGGCTGGCCCACGTGCTCGCCACCGAGCCGCGCACCGTGGTACTCGTCACCCACGACGTCGAGGAGGCAGTGGTGCTCGGGGATCGCGTCGTCGTCATGTCGCCGCGACCCGGCCGGGTCGTGCGTCGCCTCGAGGTGCCGCTCACCCGGCCGCGGCGCCGAACCGATCCGGAGGTGGTGGCGCTGCGCGAAGCGGCGCTCGAGGCCCTGGGAGTGACGCCGTGAAGCGCACCGTGTCCGCCCTGCTGGCAATGGGGGTGATTCTCGCCCTGCTCGGCGCCTGGGAGCTGTACGTCGACCTC
>DATCFW010000141.1:0-4760 GCA_036509295.1 Solirubrobacteraceae bacterium
CCGACCAGTCCCAGCACCGAGGCGATGCCGAGGACGAGGCGCATGTTCCAAGCCTCGGGCTCGTCCTTGTATCGGACGTTGTCGTAGGCGATCGCGAGGATCGAACCGTCGTTGAGCAGCGCGAGCAGCACGATCATGATCGCGGTGACCGGGAAGAAGTTGTCCAGGAGGATCACCAGGGTGACGAATCCCAGCACCCGCAGGGTTTCGGCGATGCGGTAGATCGCGTAGCTGTTCATGCGCTGAACGATCCGGCGGCTTTCTTTGATCGCGTCGATGATCACCGACAGTCCCGGGGTCATCAGCACGATCGACGCTGCGGCGCGAGCGGCGTCGGTCGCGCCCGAGACGGCGATCCCGCAGTCGGCCTTCTTGAGCGCGGGCGCGTCGTTGACGCCGTCCCCGGTCATCCCGACGATGTGCCCCTCGTTCTGAAGGACGTCAACGATGTGGAACTTGTGCTCGGGGAAGACCTGCGCGAAGCCGTCGGCGTCCTCGATCGACGCGGTCACCGCTGCGGTCTCGTGACGGTGTGCGTCGCCGAGACCACCGGCGTCGAGGATGTTGGTGCCCAACCCCAGCTTCTTGGCGGTCTCCTGGGCGATCGCTTGCGCGTCGCCGGTGACCATCTTGACCTTCACCCCAAGCTCCCGGGCGGTGGCCAGAGTCGCCTTTGCGTCCTCCCGCGGCGGGTCAAACAGCGGGAGCACGCCGATCAGCTGCCACGGGGCGTCGCCGTCGGCGCGGGCTACGCCCAATGACCGGAACCCCCGCGCAGCGAATGCGTTGACGGCCTCATCGACGCCCGTCTTGACGGTGTCGGCGTTCGCTGCCAGCCCCAGAATCACTTGTGGCGCGCCCTTGGTCACCTTGAACGCGGTGCCGTCGGATGCCGTGACGGCGGCCTCGGTGCGTTTACTCACCGGGTCAAATGGTTCAAAATGGCCGACGTCATAGGACTCCAGCACCGTCCGGTCCTTGACGCCGTCAAGGACCGCCAGATCAATCGTGTCGTCGTCGTCAGCGCGTGACGCCAGCGCCGCATCGAGGATGACCTGATCGGCGGTGATGCCGCTCACGGCGAACGGATCGCCGAGGGTGAGCTTGTTCTGGGTCAAGGTGCCGGTCTTGTCTGAGCACAGCACGTCTACACCGGCGAGTTCCTCGATCGCGACCAGCCGGCTGACGATCGCGTTCTTCTTGGCGAGCAGCCGCGCGCCGACCGCCATCGTGACCGACAGGACGGTGGGCATTGCGACCGGAATTGCCGCGACGGTCAGCACCAGCGCGAACTGCAGCGTGGTCAAAAACGGATCGCCGCGTACGATCGAGACAGCGATGATCAGCCCGACCAGGGCGAGCGCGAGGACGATCAGGTAAGTGCCGATCTTCAGTACCGCGCGTTGGAAGTGACTGACGTTGTGGGTGTCCTGTACCAGCTTGGCCGTCTTGCCGAAGTACGTGTTGGCGCCGGTGGCGTAGACCAGCGCGCCGATCTCGCCCTGACGGATGATCGAACCGGAGAACACCGCTTCGCCGGATGTCTTCTCTGCCGGTAGCGACTCGCCCGTCAGCGCTGATTGATCGACCTCGACTGCGTCGCCGTCCAGCAACCGCGCATCGGCCGGAACGATGTCGCCCATCCGCATCCGGATCACATCGCCCGGCACCAGCTCGCGCGCCGCCGGGGTGATCCACTTCCCGTCGCGCTTGACCCGCGCCTTGATCGCCAGCTGCGCCTTGAGTGCGGCGATTGCCTTGCCCGCCTGATGCTCCTCGGAGAACCCCACGCCGGCGTTCGCGACGAGCAGCAGCAGGATGATGAAGAAGTCCGTCCAGTGCCCAAGTGCGGCCGAGAGAGCCACCGCGACTTCGATCATCCACGGGATCGGACCCCAGAAGTACGCCAGCAGCGCGCGCACCGAACTGGTCTTCTTCTCCGCGATCTCGTTCGGCCCGTACTTCGCCAGGCGTGTCTTTGCCTCCGCCGCGCTGAGTCCGTCCGGCGATGACTGCAGCTGCTTCGCCACCTCCGCCAGCGGCAGCTCCTTGAGATCCTGGCTGGGATCCGCCGCGGATCCGCCGCTCACCTCAGGACCAGTCGCTGCGGGTCGACGGCGGCGCGCTCCCCCGCCGGGGACGCCGGACTTATCGCGTGTCGCGGTCATGGTGCCCGCCTCGGTGCCCTCGGTGCCGCGTTGGCCGCAGCCGACGTCATCCGGGCCGATCCCATGTCCAGTTGCGGATCTCGGGCAGGTCCTGGCCGTGCTGGTCGATGTACTGGTCGTGCTCGACGAGCTTGTCCTGCATCGTCTGCTTGAGGTAGCTGCCGGCCGCGCCCAGGCCGGGGACCCGGTCGATCACGTCTGCGACGAGGTGGAAGCGGTCGAGCTTGTTCTGGACGCGCATGTCAAACGCCGTCGTGATCGTTCCTTCTTCGTTGTAGCCGCGGACGTGCAGGTGTCGGTTCTGGCGGCGGTAGGTCAGGCGGTGGATCAGCGAGGGGTAGCCGTGGAAGGCGAAGATGATGTGCTTGTCGGTGGTGAACAGCGAGTCGTAGTCGCGGTCGCTGAGGCCGTGCGGGTGTTCGCTTTCGGACTGCAGCTTCATCAGGTCGACCACGTTGATCACCCGGATCTTCAGGTCGGGCAGCTCGTCGTGAAGGATCGATACGGCGGCCAGGACCTCCAGCGTGGGCGTGTCGCCGCAGCAGGCCATCACGACATCGGGCTCTGAGTCGTGGTCGTTGCTGGCCCATGACCAGATGCCGATCCCCTGCGTGCAGTGCACGACCGCGGCGTCCATGGTGAGCCATTGGGGCGCGGGGTGTTTGCCGGCGACGATCACGTTGACGTAGTTGCGGGTGTTCAGGCAGTGGTTGGCGACCGACAGCAGGCAGTTGGCGTCCGGTGGCAGGTACACCCGGACGATGTCGGCCTTCTTGTTGACGACGTGATCCAGGAACCCGGGGTCCTGGTGAGTGAACCCGTTGTGATCCTGCTGCCAGACATGCGAGGCCAGCAGATAGTTCAGCGAGGCGATCGGCCGGCGCCACGGGAGCTCTTTGGTGACCTTGAGCCACTTGGCGTGCTGATTGAACATCGAGTCAACGATGTGGATGAACGCCTCATAGCAGTTGAACAGCCCATGCCGACCGGTGAGCAGATACCCCTCCAGCCAGCCCTGACACTGGTGCTCTGAGAGCATCGAGTCCAGCACCCGCCCGGCGGGGGCGAGGAACTCGTCGTTGGGTTCGACGCGGCCCTCCCACTGACGCGAGGTCACCTCGAACACCGCGCCGAGCAGGTTTGAGACCGTCTCATCCGGACCGACCAGACGGAAGTTGCGCTCCGGGTCGTTGAGAGCGACGACCTCCCGCAAGTAGCTCCCGAGAATCAACGTGTCCTGCCCCTCGACGGCACCGGGCGCGGGAACGGCGACCGCGTGCGCGTGGAAGTCAGGCAGCCGCAGGTCGCGTAGCAGCAGACCACCGTTGGCGTGGGGATTGGCGCCCATCCGCCGGGCGCCCTGGGGCGCCAGCTCGGCGAGCTCGGCGATCAGCCGGCCGTCATCGTCAAACAACTCCTGCGCCCCGTAGCTGCGCATCCACGCCTCGAGCTGCGCGACGTGTTCGGGGTGATCTGCGTCGACCAGCAGCGGCACCTGGTGGGATCGGAACGTGCCCTCGATCGGTATGCCGTCGACGACCTTCGGTCCGGTCCACCCCTTGGGTGAGCGCAGGACGATCATCGGCCACCGCGGACGCGTCGGATCGTCATGCTCCCGCGCGTTGCGTTGGATCCCGCCGATCTCCTCGATAACCGTGTCCAACGTCTCGGCCATCAGCTGGTGCATCGTTTCGGGGTCATCGCCTTCGACGAAGTGCGGCGTCCACCCGCACCCGCGGATGAACTGATCGAGCTCCTCGCGGTCGATCCGCGCCAGCACCGTCGGATTGCTGATCTTGTAGCCGTTGAGATGCAGGATCGGCAGGACCGCGCCGTCGCTGACCGGGTTCAGGAACTTGGTTGACTGCCACGCGGTCGCCAACGGGCCGGTCTCGGCCTCACCGTCACCGACGACACACGCGACGATCAGCTCGGGGTTGTCAAACGCCGCCCCGAACGCGTGACTGAGCGAGTAGCCCAGCTCGCCACCCTCGTGAATCGACCCCGGGGTCGTAGGGGCGACGTGACTCGAGATGCCACCCGGAAACGAGAACTGGGTAAACAGCCGCTTCATCCCGAGCTCGTCCTGGCTGACGTTCGGGTAGATCTCGCTGTAGCTCCCCTCCAGATACGTGTTGCCGACCAGCGCCGGGCCGCCGTGCCCCGGACCGGCGACATAGATCATGTTCAGGTCATATTTCGTGATCACCCGGTTCAAATGCACGTAGATGAAGTTCTGCCCGGGCGTCGTCCCCCAATGCCCCACCACCAGCGGCTTGACATCCGACAGCGCCAGCGGCCGCTTGAGCAACGGGTTGTCATACAGATACAGCTGACCGACCGACAGATAGTTCGCCGCCCGCCAGTACCGGTCCATCCGATCCAACAGTGCCGCCGACAGAGGGGCCCGAGTCGACGCGATCGGTAGGTCCGGCGGGGACCGCTCGGGGTCCAGCACCACGACAGACGGATGTCCATTTGCAGTAGTCATGACGAAATCAGCTCTCCGTTGGTGGCTGGCGTCGGGAGAGCGGGCGGGGTCGGGAGCTCCGCGGCGGCCTTGGTCTCGCGGGCCATGAACGCCCCGAGTTC
>DATCFW010000142.1:0-2004 GCA_036509295.1 Solirubrobacteraceae bacterium
CCACCGGGAGCCCAGCGTGCATTGCCTCGTTGACGACCAGGCCCCAGGGCTCGTTGGTCTCCCGAGTCGTCACCGACGCGAGCACCAGGCACGTGGCTCGCTCGAGTTCGTACGGGAGGCCGTCCTGCGGAACATGTCCAACGATCGTCACCCGCGAGCGCCCATTGATCCGCTGCCGGATGTGCTCCTCCAGCGAGCCGTTGCCGACCAGCCGCAGCTCGGCGTCGGGGTCGGTCACCTTGTCGAACGCGGCAAGGAGGTCGTCGATGCCCTTGCGCTCCTCGAACTGGCCGATGAAGAGCACCACGGGCCTACCGTTGCCGGCCGGCTGCACCGATTCGAAGCGGGACGCGTCCACCGCCTGCCCGGCCACGAAGATCTTCTTGCTGTCCACGCCGGGGACCTCGAGTAGGACGCGCTTGACATGCTCGCCGTAAACGACGATCGCGGGCACGTCGCGGTACAGCGCCTCGGTGACCGGGCGGCTGAGGCGGTGAAACGTGGTCTGCGGGTGAAACCACATGCCCGTCCACAGCACGAACGGCACCCGGCGCAGGCGCGCAGCGCCGTACAGCGACGGCAGCATGAGCCGGCCGTTGAGGTTCTTGATGACCGCGTCGTAGCGGTCGGGCCTCAGGCGCAGGGGCAATGAGGGTGTGAACGGCTCTCCGGCGACTCGATATCGCCGGAGGGCGATCCGTCGGAAGTCTCCGTCTTCGATCGTGGGGAGACGACTGTTCCACCACTTGTCCCGCGCATCGGAGAAGAAGTAGAAGTCCATCTCCATCCGCCGCGCCAGCTCTTCGAACAACGGACGACGGTAATGCGGACAGAAGTAGTCTACGAACGCGACCCGTCTTCTCACGCGGCGGCAGTATAGCCGCAGCCTTCTTCCGGTTCGGGGGGGCCTGGGGGCTCAGCCGGTGGAATGCAGCGACATCTTCAGGACCTGGAGCGAGCGCCAGGGGAAGTACTTGAAGAACGTCGAGGGCCACATGCCGTCGAACAGCGCACGGGGATCGGGCGCGCCGTGCAACCGGTCCGGCGTGCCGTTGGAGTCGCGCATGAGTCCGTAATAGGGATCCGACGCGGTCTGCGGCTTGGCGCCGTACTGCGTCGGGTCCTCGGCGAAGAAGCCGATGTCGGCGTGACTCTGGTCACGGACAATGATCCCGTAGCGCTGCGCGGCGAGCGCGATCATCTCGACGATCTTGGGGACGTGCATCGCCGCGATGTTGAGGTTCGGGTTCAGCCGCAGGTGTGCCCCCTCGGGCAGTTCGGCCGCGGAGCCGGTGCCGTCCGAGCGCTGCGCGGGCCAGGCCACGACGCCGGCGCGGGGGTAGGGGATGGTGATGGCGAGCGCATGGTTGATCTGGCCCGAGCGCAGCTCGGCCAGCGTCATCGTCCCGGCCACGAGCGGGAGGCTCGTCGCGCTGGCGCCCCAGACCGACAGCGCGCCGGTCCACGACAGCGGGGAGTAGTAGCCGGGGCTGGTGGAGACGTCGTTGATCGCGCCACCCCAGCGGGCGTGCCAGCCGTCGCTCTCGTGGCGCAGGTCCCAGTACTCCCACAGACGATTGGTAGACGGCTGGTAGATCGTGATCTGGCTGTCGGTGCCGGCCGACGGCTCCGCGCGTGGCGGAATCGGCACCTGGTTGGAGGCGCCCTGCAGCGAGTTGACCCAGAGCTGGTTCTGATCGGTGTCGATCGCCACGCGCACGGCGCGCTGGAAGCGCCCGACCACGTAAATCGGGGTCGTGTAGTTGTAGGTCTGCACGAACGGTCCGGTGCCGGCGGCTCCTTCGGCTTCGGCCTCGCTCGCGAACTGGGCGACGAGCCTGCGCGACGCCGGATCGAGCGGCGCGTTGCCGGTCAGCGGCTGGTTCCAGACGCTGTTGGGGGCAAACAGGCGGCCCACGATCGGCTTTCCGGGGACCGACGCAATCTGGGCGGACGCCCGGGATCGGCTGGCCAAGGCGGGCGCTGGCGCGAGTGCGCAGAGCG
>DATCFW010000143.1:0-2134 GCA_036509295.1 Solirubrobacteraceae bacterium
CGCTCCGCGCCGCCGCCGGCACCGCCGTCCCGGTCGTGTGCCTACAGAACGGGGTGGAGAATGAGCGCGTCACGCTGCGGGTGATGGATCGCGTGTACGGGGCGGTGGTGATGGCCCCGACGGCGCATCTCGAACCCGGGACGGTCGAGTCCTACGGCGCGCAGCTGAGCGGGATGGTCGATGTCGGCCGCTACCCCGACGGCGTCGATCGCCTGTGCGAGGAGGTGTGCGCCGCCCTGTCGGCGTCGCGCTTCACATCGCGTCCGGTGCCGGACGTCATGCGGCTCAAGTACGCCAAGCTGCTGCTCAACCTCGGCAACGCCGTGCAGGCACTGTGCGAGCCGGGCGAGCGGCGCGACGAGCTGGCCGAGCTGGCCCGAGCGGAGGGCGAGGCGGCGCTCGTCGCGGCCGGGATCGAGCACGTCGCCGCCGAGATCACTGACATCGACGCCCGCTGGACCCAGATGGACGTGCGCGACATCGGTGGCCGCCGGCGGGCCGGATCCTCCACCTGGCAGAGCCTGGCTCGCGGCACCGGGGCGCTGGAGACCGACTACCTCAACGGGGAGATCGTGCTCCAGGGCCGGCGCCACGGCGTCGCCACCCCGGTCAACCAGGCGCTGTGCCGGCTGGCCGCCCGCGCCGCGCGTGAGGGGCGGGCGCCGGGGTCGATCCCGGCGACGGACGTGCTGGCGGTCGCTGCGTGAGCACGGTCATCGACCCCGTGATCGCCGCCGAGGCGGCGGAGATCGCCGCGCGCGCCACCGACGAGCTCGCCGAACTGGTCGACATCTCCTCGCCGTCGGGCGACATCGCGGGGGCGGAGCGCGCGCTCGCCGTGTGTGCGCGCCTGCTCCCCGAGGGCGCCACGGTGCAGCGGCCCGCCTGCTCCACCCCGGGCAGCGCTCCTGACCTGATCGGCACCGTCACCGGCACGGGCAGCGGCCGCGTGCTGCTGCTGGGCCACGTCGACACCGTCATCGGCCACGACGCTCACCAGCCGCTGCGCCGCGAGAGCGCCCGCCTGTACGGAACCGGGACCGTCGACATGAAGGGCGGTGACATCCTGGCCCTCGGCGTGGCCCGCGCCCTCGCCCGGCGCCCCGAGGACTTCGCCGAGCTGTCGGTGCTGATGGTCACCGACGAGGAATGGCGCACCCAACCGTTCGGGCACGTCCCCCGCTTTGCCGGCTATGACGCGTGCCTGTGCTTCGAGGGCGGCCAGCTTGGCCCCGAGGGCGAGGAGGGCGTGGTGGTGCGTCGCAAGGCCGCCGGCACGCTCAAGGTCATCGCCACCGGGCGCGCCTCGCACTCCGGCAGCGCTCCGGACCAGGGCCGCAACGCGTTGCTGGCGCTGGCGCGGACCGCCGATGCGGTGGCCGGCCTGCACGATCCCGACGGTCCCGAGCAGCTCAGCGTCGTCCCGACGGTGATGCGCTCCGGTGACGCGTTCAACGTCGTGCCGGCCGCCGGCGAGCTGATCTTTGATCTGCGGGCGCGCGGACTGGGCGCGTTTGACGCCGTCCTGGCCGCGGTGCCGGGCGAGCTGGACGAGGTGACGCTCGATGCGCGGATGGAGCGCAAGTGGCCGGGAATGGACTCGGTGGCGGTGACCGAGCCGCTGATCGCCGGCGCCGCGCGCCATCTCGGGCGCCCGATCGCCGGGGTTCCCCGCGGCGGCGCGAGCGATGCCAGCCACTTCGCCGAGGCGATCGCGCTCACCGTTGACGGTCTCGGGCCGCGCGGCGGGGGCGCGCACACCCCCGGGGAGTTCGTGCTCGAGGCGGCGCTCGCCTCCCGGGCCGAGGTGGCGCTGGCGCTCGCGCACGAGGTTCTGGCGAAGAGTTAGCGAAATCCACGGGCTTTCCGGCCGACGACGGCCTGCGCACCTGCCATCCTGTGGGGTATGACGACGATCACCAACCCCATCGCGGCCGTCAGGTCTCCGCAGGTGCGCCGCCAGGCGCTCGAAGGGCTGGGACTGCTCGTCGCGATCGTCGCGCTGATGTGGGTCATCGAGGGACTCAACGCGCTCGACGGCGGCGGACTGGACCACGGCGGCGGCATCTATCCGCGCAACATCGACCACATCTGGGCGATCTTCACCTCGCCGTTCCTGCACGAGAACTTCTAC
>DATCFW010000144.1:0-2287 GCA_036509295.1 Solirubrobacteraceae bacterium
GGGCTGGAACGTCACCGGGCCGCGGTTGGAGACGAGGAAGAGGGGCGTGTCGGAGGACATGCAGGCCACCAGACGATAACCGCACGGTCAGGGCCGAGCCGTCGCCCTCGCTCGGCGGGCCCGCTGACCAGCGCGCCGGCAAACTCAACTGAACCGGTGAGCTTGCTAGCGTTCTTGAGCGCAACCGCCCTGCGCAAAAGGAGATTGATCGTGAGCGCCACCGACAAGCTACTGGCGAACAACGAGAGCTACGCGGCCTCGTTTGCCAAGGCCGACCTGCCGATGCCACCGGGTGCGAAGGTGGCGGTGGTCGCGTGCATGGATGCGCGGCTGAGCGTCTACGGCGCCCTCGGGCTCAGTGAAGGCGACGCGCACGTGATCCGCAACGCCGGCGGCGTGGTCACCGACGACGCGATTCGCTCGCTGGCGATCTCCCAGCGACTGCTGGGCACCGAGGAGATCATCCTCATCCACCACACCGACTGCGGCATGCTCACCTTCACCGACGATGCCTTCCGGGCATCGATCGAGCAGGACACCGGGATCAAGCCCGCCTGGGCGGCCGAGGCGTTCGGTGATCTCGACGCCGACGTGCGCCAGTCGATCGCCCGGATCAAGGCGTCGCCGTTCATTCCGCGCAAGGACGCGGTCCGCGGCTTCGTCTACGAGGTGGAGACGGGCCGCCTGCGCGAAGTTTCGTAGCGCGCAATCCGCGTTCACTACGGTTCGACGCGGATGAACGAATATGACGCGATCGTGATCGGCGGCGGGCCGGCCGGCGAGGTCAGTGCCGGCAAGCTCGCCGGCGAGGGCCTCGAGGTCGCGTTGGTCGAACGCGAGCTGGTCGGCGGCGAGTGCTCGTTCTGGGCGTGCATGCCGTCCAAGGCGCTGCTGCGCCCGGCCGAGGTGCTCGCCGAGGTGCAGCGGGTGCCCGGAGCTCGCGAGGCCGTCACCGGTGAGCTGGACCCGGCCGCCGTTCTCGCTCGCCGCGACGAGGTCATCCACGGCCTCGACGACTCCGCCCAGCTCCCCTGGCTCGAGGATCGCGGCATCACTCTCGTGCGCGGCCAGGCCCGGCTGGAGGGCGAGCGCCGGGTCCGCGTCGGCGACGAGCTGCTGCAGGCCCGCCGCGCCGTGGTGATCGCCGTCGGCAGCGGCGCGGCGTGCCCGCCGGTGCCCGGCCTGCGCGAGCTGGCGCCGTGGACCAACCGCCAGGGGACGACCGCCCACGAGGTCCCGGAGCGGCTGACGGTGCTCGGCGGTGGCGTCGTCGGCTGCGAGCTCGCCCAGGCGTGGTGCTCGCTGGGCGCCGCGGTGACGCTCGTGCATGACGAGCCGCGCCTGCTGCCGCGGGAGGAGCCGTTCGCCGGTGAGCAGCTCGCGCAGTCGCTCCGTGACCGGGGGGTCGACGTCCGACTCGGCGCGCAGGCCACCCAGGCGCAGCGCAGCGACGCGGGCGTATTCACGCTCACCCTCCAGGGCGGTGAGACGATCGACTCCGACGAGCTGCTCGTCGCCGTGGGCCGCACGCCCCACACCGGCGACCTCGGGCTGGAGACCGTTGACCTCGAGCCGGGTGCGACGATTGCCGTGGATGACCAGATGCGGGTGACCGTCCCCGCCCACCGCGAGTGGCTCTACGCCGTCGGCGACGTCAACGGCCGCGCCCTGCTCACCCACGCCGGCAAGTACCAGGCGATGGTCGCGGTGGCGACGATCATGAACCGTGAAGCCGCCGCCACCTGGGACGGTCCCGGGTCGCCGCGCGTCGTCTTCACCGAGCCCCAGATCGCCGCGGTGGGGCATACCCTCGAGCGGGCGCTGGCCGCCGGCATCCGGGCGCGGGCCGTTGACGGTGACCCCGGTGCCACCGCCGGGGCGAGCTTCATCGGCAAGGGTGCTCCGTCCGGGGCGCGGATCGTCGTCGACGAGGAACGCGAGGTGATCATCGGCGCCACCTTCACCGGTCCCGACGTCGCCGACATGCTGCACGCCGCCACCATCGCGATCGTCGGCGAGGTGCCGCTGCGCCGGCTTGTCCATGCGATCCCGTCGTTCCCCACTCGCAGCGAGATGTGGCTCAAGCTGCTCGATCCGTGGCGGCCCTAGCCGCCGGGATCAGCCCGGAATATCGAGGACGAACGTGGTGTCCCCGGCCGCGGACTGGACCGACAGCCGCCCGGACATGCGATCGGCCAGCTCGGAGGCGATCGCCAGCCCCAGGCCCGACCCCTGGGCATCGTCGGCGGTGTAGAACGGCTCGAAGATCCGCTGCTGGGCGGGCGGG